>DASTNL010000048.1:0-10586 GCA_035720905.1 Microbacteriaceae bacterium | reverse complement strand
TGGAGAGCGGAACCTTCGACGGCATCTTCATCGCCGACGTGCTCGGCACGTACGACGTGTACGGCGGCAACAACGTCGCGGCCATTCGCAACGGTGCGCAGGTGCCCGTGAACGATCCGGTGCTCCTCATCTCCGCCATGGCGGCCGTCACCAAGAATCTCGGCTTCGGCGTGACCGCGGGCACCGCCTACGAGCATCCGTATCCGTTCGCCCGGCGCATGTCGACGCTCGACCATCTCACCAAGGGGCGCATCGGCTGGAACGTGGTGACCGGCTACCTTCCCTCGGCGGCGCGGAACATGGGCCACGACGATCAGATGGAGCACGACGAGCGTTACGCCTACGCCGACGAGTACCTCGAGGTGCTCTACAAACTGTGGGAGGGCTCGTGGGAAGACGACGCGGTCGTCGAGGATCGCGAGAGCGGCGTCTTCACCGACCCGTCGAAGGTGCACGAGATCGGGCATCGAGGCAAGAACTTCACCGTGCCGGGCATCCACCTGTGTGAGCCCTCCGTGCAGCGCACCCCCGTCATCTACCAGGCAGGAGCGTCGCCGCGCGGCGTGAGGTTCGCCGCCGAGAACGCCGAGGCCATCTTCGTGGCGGCGCCGACGAAGGAGACCTTGGCCTCGACTGTCACCCGCATCCGGGACGCGCTGGAGGCGGCGGGCAGAAGCCGCCACGCAGCGAAGATCTACACCCTCTTGACGATCATCACCGACGCCACCCCCGAGAAGGCCCGGGCGAAGTACGAGGATTACCTGCAGTACGTCAGCGAGGAGGGCGCTCTGACCTTCATGTCGGGCTGGATGGGCGTCGACCTGTCGAAGTTCGACCCCGACGAGCCGGTCGGCAACGTCAAGAGCAACGCCATCCAGTCGGTGCTCGCGAGCTTCAACGAGTCGACCGAGAAGGAGGGGGTCGAGTGGAAGGTGCGCGACATCGCGACGCACGCCGCGATCGGCGGGCTCGGGCCGTTCATCGTCGGCTCGGGCGAGGAGATCGCCGACCAGCTGCAAGAGATCGTCGACGACACCGACGTTGACGGCTTCAACCTGGCCTACGCCCTCTCGCCGGGAACCTGGGAAGACGTCATCCGCCATGTCATCCCGGTGCTGCGCGAGCGCGGCGCCTACCCGACCGAGTACGTCGAGGGCAGTCTTCGGCACAAGCTGCACGGCCGGGGTGACAGGCTGCCCGCGGAGCATCGCGGCGCCAGCTACCGCGTCGGCGGATCGCGCTCCACCGAGACCGGTTCCGTGGCCCAGAAGGCGGCGGCCCACGCCGGGTGAGACCCTCACTCCGGTGATCCCCAGAACGGCGGCCGGCGCCACCGCGAGGGAGCGCTGCCCACGGGCCTGACGTGAACGGGCGGCGCCGGCCGTCACGAGTCACGCGACCCATATACGGTGGTCTGATGAGTGATGAGGGGACACCGCGGGGCACGGACGGTGGCGGCGGCATGACGCCGCTGGACGCCGTAGACGTCGACCGGGTCGAAGAGGCGCTTTCGAACGTGATCGATCCCGAACTGGGGATCGACATCGTGAACCTTGGCCTGATATACGCGTTGGGGTGGGACGAGGCGGGCGAGAGCCTCGTCATCCGCATGACGCTCACGAGTGCCGGATGCCCGCTGTCGGAGACGATCGAGGAACAAGTCGACGATGCACTGGACGGTGTCGTTCCGGCGCATCGGATCGACTGGGTGTGGATGCCGCCGTGGAGCCCCTCCCTGGCCACCGACGACGGCCGCGAGATGATGGTGAGCCTCGGCTTCACGGTGTGAGCGCTATGCCGTGCCATCGTGCGATGTAGCCACAGCAACGGGTGGCGGTCGCATGCTCGGCGCTCGCCACCCGCCCGCGACCGCGGTGCCGACCGGCACGATTCTTAATCGTTTCTGCGGCGCCCGCTCATACGCTCCGAGTCGTGGTCTTTCCAGCGGCTCGTGAATCGACCGGTTCGCCATGCGATGCGCCCACCTCCGGTGACGCCATACGCGATGCCTGTGGCATCCGCAACACCGGCGACGCGGTGGCATGATGACGACGACATCCCTGGCCCACCCCCGCGCCGCGGTCCTCCTCGCACCCCCGAAGGCGCCACGCCGTACCCGCTCACCGTGGGTCTGGCGCTGCCTCGTGGCCGCGATCGTCGTCTTGGCGCTCGCCACCCGGGTCGTCTACAGCCTTCGCCACAGCGATGTGATCGACTTGCAGGGCTACGACTCCGGCGTCTACTACTCGGCCGCTGATTCGCTCGTGCATGGCCGCCTGCCCTACCGCAACTTCCTCTTCGTCGAGACGCCGGGGATCGCTGTCTTGGTGGCGCCGTTCGCTCTCCTCGGCACCATCACACATGATTCGGTGGGGTATGCGGCGGCGAACCTGTTCTTCACAGTGATAGGCGCGGCCAATGCCGGCATGGTTGCAACCGTGCTGCGGCGCTTCGGTTTGTCGGCGGCGATCTTCGGCGGCGTGTTCTACGCGGTGACCGATGTCGCAGTGCAGTCGGAACGCTTCATCAAACTGGAGCCGGCGGCGACCCTCCTCATCCTCATCGCCCTGGTGCTATTGGGAGACGTGCGTTCACCGGCCCGGCGGCGCCACACCCTCGTCGCCGGGATCTTGTTGGGTTTGGCCTGTGGGTTCAAGATCTGGTATGTGGTGCCGGTGATAGTCGTGACGGCCGCCCTGCCCGGCCTGCGGAACCGGGTGCGACTGTTCCTCGCAGCGGCCGGCAGCGCTGCGGCGCTCATGCTGCCGTTTTTTCTGGCGGCGCCGTCTGCCATGTTCCGCGAGGTGGTCGTGGACCAGTTGGGACGCCGCCGCACTCCTGTCACCGTGATGGGGCGACTCCACGAGATTCTGGGAAACCCGGTCGTTCCCCATACGGTCACGCGCCTCCTCGGCCTCAGCGTGGGGGAGGTCACCGGCGGGCTCGGGGTTCTCGCCGCCGTCGCGACAGTCTTCGTGCTCACCCGGCGCTCGGCCGGGCTCTATGTCTGGCTTCTGCTGTCGGGAATGCTTGTGCTGTTCGTCGCACCGTCGTTCTTCGACTACTACACGTCGCTGACGAGCGCACCGTTGGCGCTCGTCCTCGGTGTCGGCTTCGCGCGGCTCACCGCGCTCGTGTCCACGAGGACAGGCAGGCTTGCGCTGACCTCGTCGGCGCTTGTCGGGCTGACCCTGCTCAACCTTCCCGGCCAGTGGCACGCCGCCCCCGAACCTCAGCCGAGCATCGGGTTGCGTCGTGCCGTTCTTGCGGTGCCCGGCTGTGTCGTCTCTGACAACCCGGAGATTCTGGCTGCCACCGATGTGCTCTCTCGTGATCTTGTGCGGGGATGTGTCGTGTGGCCGGATGTGACCGGGTGGACGTATGACGCCGATTCCGGCATGCGGGACGGGGTCTATACGCCACGGTCGAAGAATCAGAGATGGCAGAGGCATGTCACCGGCTACCTCACCTCCGGCGCGGCGGTTATCGCCTACCGCCCAGAGACGGAACTCGACGCTCGTTCTCGACGTGTTCTCGCCTCGGGCCCGGAGCTCTTCCACGACGGCCCATGGACCCTTTACGCCACACCGCGGCACACTCCGGCCTAGGCTGCGGCCTCCAGGCGTAGCAGTGTGGCCTTCGCCTCCGCGCCACCCACGTAGCCGCCGAGGGTGCCATCGCTGCGCAACACCCGGTGGCAGGGGATCACCACGGGCAACGGGTTGGTGGCACACGCGGTGCCGACGGCCCGCACAGCCTTCGAGTTGCCGACAAGTCGGGCGACCTGCCCGTAGCTGAGAGTCGTCCCGTAGCCGATCTGCGGCAGATGCTGTTGCACGAGACGGCGGAAGCCGTGCGAGAGCGAGAGGTCGAGGCGCAAGTCGAAGGCCTTTCTCGTGCCTCCGAAGTAGGCCTCGAGTTCGCGCGCGGCCTCGTCCAGCCGTTTCGGGGCGCGCAGGATGCGTGGGCTGACCGCGGTGAGCGAATCTAAGACCAGGTCGTGGCCTTCTCGCTCATAGGCGACGCGGAGAAGGCCCCGTGGGCTCGCCGCGAGCAGCAGCCGCCCGACCGGGCTGTCGACGATCGTGTAGGCGATGTCGAGAAGGCCCTCGGCCTGTGCCCCCGTCTCCAGCCGGTCGTGCAGGGCCGAAAGATCGACGGGATCGATCGGCGTGGGGAGCGCGTCGGCCGCGATCCCGCCTGGCGTGTCGTCGTTCATCGTCCTTTTCCTTTCTCGGAGCCCGCGCCCGACCGGGCGTCTTGGTAGTAGTCTCGGAGCCTTTTGCGGCCGTCGGCCGCGGCCCTGCGCGCCGCCTCTGCCGTTCCACCGAGGGCCGCCGCGACCTCGCGGTACGACATCCCCGCGAGGTAGCGCAACGTCAGGGCGCGTCGCTGCTTCGCGGGCAGCCGGCCGACCGCCGCCCACAAGGCGTCGTCGCCGACAGTGTCGCCGGTGCCGGGCATGCCGAGCCCGGTCGTCCCCTCCGGCACGGCGGCCACCGGCAGGGGGGCACGCTCCGCGGCACGCCGGATGTCGATCACCTTGTGGCGTGCGATGGTCACGAGCCACGCCTCGACGTTCGCCGTCTCGGGCAGCTCGGGATACGCCCGCAGCGCGGCGAGGAACGTCTCCGACCACGCGTCGTCGGCGTCGGCAATGCTGAGGCGCGCCCGACAGACCCGTAACACGGTCACGCCGTGTTGGGCGACCACACTCTCAAAAGGTTGCTTCATCTCCATCGCATTGAAGACGGTGGAAATGCGCCGAACGTGAGGTTTACGGAAAGGGGGGCCACGATGCCGACGGCGCCCGTCGTCTTCCTGTCTAGTCTGACAGCCGCGCTGTCGGCTCCTCGCCCGCGGCCGGGCGACTGTGCGGCGCCGCCCGCCCGCGGGCGACCGGGACGGAGGCCACCACGAGCCATGCCAGCTGCGCGGCGAGGAATACTTTCTCGTAGAGACCGCCCAGCGAGTCCGCGCGGAAACCGGTGCGGCTCACGAGGGTGAGCGGCACGATCGAGCCCCACGACAAGGCGAGAAGGGACACGCGCCGTCCCTGCCATTCGGGTTGGCGGCTGAGCACGGCGGTCGCGAGGATCGTGCCGATGAGCGCCGCGAGGAAGGCGGTGGAGGCGAGGGCCAGGTGGACGCGCCCGGTCGCGCGCAGCGGCGTGCCGGCGGGATCGTCGGGGAACAGCGCGAGAAGCCCCGAGGCGAGGGCCCACACCACCAGCAGGGCGAGTGCGACTCGCAGCCGGCCCCCACGGCGACCCGCCACCCGCTCGTCGGTGTCGCGGCCCCCTGCGTGCTTCGCATTGCGGCCCGTCGCCCGCCCGCCCGTGATGTCGCTGCTCGTGTCGCCCGTGGGCACGGCGAGCGCCAGGCCTCCGACCGCCGCGAGGCTGGCAAGGCAACGCAGCACGAAGTTCACGTCCATGAGCCATGCCCAGCCGCCGGCGCTGCCGTAGTCGCTCTCGGCGTTGTGCAGCACCGAGAACTCCGGTCGCAGAAAGACCAGCGCCACGTCGATCACGACGTAGAGCGCGATGCCGCCGAGCGCCGCGCGCGCCAGCCCTCGACGAACTAGGTAACCTGGTTGCATACCTGGTATTGTGTGCCCTGATGCCCGACGGGTCAACTGTGCCGTATGGATTCGGCGACCTGCTCGCCCTGGCCCGCCAGAGTTGGGTGCGGGAACTGCAGGCGGTGCTGGAAGGGGCCGGCTACGCCGACTACCGGCGTAGCGACGCCTTGGCGCTGCGCCTGCTCGTGCCCGGCCCGCTGGCCGTCGGTCGGCTGGGCGGGGCCCTGGGTGTCACCCGGCAGGCGGCCAAGAAGGTCGCGACCGGCCTCGCGGCGCGCGGTTACGCGGCGATCCTGCACGACGCGCACGACGGCCGGCAGGTCAACGTGGTGCTCACCGAGCGTGGGCAGCGCTACGCCCAGGCCATCGCCGACGCCCGGCGTAGGCTCGACGCGGGGCTGGCACGACGGCTGGCGCCGGGCCTGCTGGCGGCGGCTGACACGGTGTTACGCACGGCGCTCTTCGACGAGCGCGCCCGCTCCCTCGCCGCACGGATCCCGCGGCCGAGGGAGGGCCCGGGCGGTGCCGACGCGACGGTGACGTGAGCGAGGACCGGTAGCGAGGCCGGGCGCCGAGGTGCGCGGGCGCGGTGCCCGACGTGTCGGTGGGGCATATCTCGA
This sequence comes from Microbacteriaceae bacterium, assembly GCA_035720905.1. GTDB lineage: Bacteria > Actinomycetota > Actinomycetes > Actinomycetales > Microbacteriaceae > DASTNL01. Next base: position 4,382 of record DASTNL010000048.1, on the reverse strand, counting down.
CGACGCGGGCTTCGACGAGGTGCCGGAAGGAATCGGGCGGATGCCGCTCTCGCCAGGGTGCCACGGTGCCCGTGTGAGCCTGCCCGGGGTCATTCGCCGGGCCGAAGGGCGGTGGCATCGTCGGCCTGCAGCGATTCCCATTCGTCGATCAGCTGCGGCATGCGTCGCGAGAGGAAACGAAAGAACCCCGCGATCTGGGTCGCGCGCCGGCCGGCCGCCTCGTCGTCGCCAAGGTCGGCGGCCATCCGTTCCAGAGCGTTCGCCGACTGGTCGTACACCGGGGCGTTGTTGACGACGGAGCGGTAAAACGCCCGCGGCGCCAAGAGATATCGTTCTCGCCGCCGGCCCGGCAGCGAACGGCGCTGGATGAAGTGCAGCTGTTGCAGGTAACGCACGGCGCCGGAGACCGCCGCGGCGCTCACCCCGAGACGCTCGCGCAGGTCGGCGGCGGTGTAACCGTCGGCGGGGGCCGCGATGAGGGCCATCATCACGCGGGCGGGCATGCGTGGCATGCCCGCGGCCACCATGATGGCGGCGCCCTTCTCGGCGGCTTCGACCGCGCGGTAATGGGTCATCACACCGAACCTATCTGGCCGGGGCCAGTTGGCGGCGCCGCATCGCGGCCAGGCAGAGGCTGGTGCCCGCGGCGACGGCGAGGAGCAGCCACCACAGCCCGCGCGCCTCGACGCCGCTGCCGGAGACCACGGGCGTGACGCCGAAGGGTGACAGATTCATCGTCCACCCCGGCATGCCTAAGAGCGGGCCGAACATGCCCAGCATCGTCGCGAGGATGAGCAGCAGCCATGCGAGGCTCACCGTCACCCGTGGTGCGAGGCTCAGGATGAGCCCGGTGATCGCTGTGAAGACGGATGCGGCGACCAGCTGCCCACCGCCGTCGACGAGCACCGTGCGATAGAGGTCGCTCGCATCGTGCCCGCCGGCGGCGAGGCCGATGCACCCCGCGGCGACCGCCACCGCCACGATGATCACGACGGCGCCGGTCGCGACGACGAGATGGTCGGCGAGCCACCGGACGCGTCCGACGGCCGCCGCGAGCACAGGCTCGGCCGTGCCACGCACCTCCTCCTGCCGGGCCCGGACGACCGTCTGAACGGCACAGCATCCGGCGACGATGCCCAGCATGGTGAAGAACACGGTGATCGCCGCCTCGTCCAGCGAGCCGGACCCGGCGAGCCGGGTGATGACGTGCACCACGGCCGGGTTGGTGCCGGCCACCCGGCCGAGAACGCCGCCGAGCGTCGTCGCGAGGAGCCCCGTGAGCGCGCCGCCGACCGCCCAGCCGACGATCCCGCCGAAGGCGAGACGCCAGACGAGTGCCGTTGACGAGGAGAGCGCGGGTCGGGCCTGCGCCGGGCCTGGCCGCTCGGCGAGAAAGCCGGCGCCCATGTCGCGCGCATGCTGCAGCAGGACGGCGAGGATTCCGAGGGCGATACCGCAGCCGGCTGCGAGCAGCACGGGCCACCAGAGATTCTCGTCGAACGGGCGGGTCTGTTCGGCCCACCCGAACGGCGAGAGCCACGCAGGCCAGGCGCTTGCCGTGCGAAGGAGGCCGCCTTGGGGCGTGCCGGCGGCGTTACCCACGCCGCGCAGGAGGAACGTCACGACCAGCACCCAGATGGTGAGGGAGGAGGCCGCCCGCGACGTACGCACGACCTGCGCCGCGGTGAGGCCGATCCCGACGAAGACCACGCCGGTCGCGGCCGTGGCGGCGCCCGTGAGCCAGGAGCCTTCCGGGTCTAGCCCCGTGGACGTCAATGCCAGGCCGGTGAGGGCGCCCAGCACGAGGTTCGCCGTAAGGCCGTGCGTCAACGTCGCGACGGTCGGCGACAGGCGGCCGGCCGGCGTCGCCGACACCAACTCGGCCGTGCCCTCCTCCTCTTCGGCACGGGTGTGCCGCACGGCGAGGAACGTCGTCATGAGTGCGGCGAGCACGGCCAGCCACGGCAAGACCTCGAACGCGAGGAACGCGCCCGCGGACGGCCCGGAGGGCAGCCCGCGGAACATCAGGATGACGGGGTCGGCGCGGGCGGCCGCCAGGATGCCCTGCCGATCGGCGAGGCTCCCATACGACTCGGTCACCCCCGCATAGCCGGCATAGGCCAGAAGCACCGTGCCGACGATCCAGAGAGGCAGCTGCAGCCGGTCGCGGCGCACCCGGAGTCGCCAGAGCGCCGCGAACCTTCTCACCGCCGCCTCGTCTCGGCCGTCTGGGCAGCGGCCGGATCGTCGCCGTAATGGCGCAAGAAGAGCTCCTCGAGCGACGGCGGGGTCACCCGCAGCCCCACGACACCGAGCTCGGCGAGCGCGGGCAACGCCTCGGCGACCCGGTCGTCGTCGAGCGTGAAGCGCACCCGGCCCCCCGCCACGACCACGTCGTGGGCGCCGGGCACGCCAGGCGGCCGGTCGGGCGTTATCCCTCTGGCGGCGAACGACACCTCGGTGCGGGTGAGGTGACGCAGGTCTGCCAGCGTGCCGGCCTCGACGACCCGGCCCCTGCGGATGATCGACAACCGGTCGCAGAGTTGCTCGACCTCGGAGAGAATGTGGCTCGACAGCAACACGGTAGCCCCTGCCGCCGCGACCCGCGTCACCTCGTGGTGGAACACCACCGACATGAGCGGGTCGAGGCCGCTCGTAGGCTCGTCGAGAATGTAGAGGTCTGCGGGCACCGCGAATGCAGCGATCAGCGCGACCTTCTGCCGGTTGCCCTTTGAATAGCTGCGGCCTTTCTTGCGCGGGTCGAATCGGAAGGCGTCCATCAGGCGTTCCCGCTCGAGCCGGTATTGACGGTCTTTCACAGCCGTGCCGCGAAGCCGCACCACAAGGTCGACGGCCTCACCGCCGGAGAGGTTCGGCCACACGCTCACGTCACCGGGCACGTAGGCGAGGCGCCGATGGATCGCGACGGCGTCCTTCCACGGGTCCATCCCGAGAACCCGGGCCTCCCCGCTCGTGGCGCGGGCCAAACCGAGCAGTGTGCGGATCGCCGTGGTCTTTCCTGCACCGTTCGGCCCGAGAAAGCCGTGCACCTGGCCGGCGTCGACGACGAGGTCGAGCCCGTCGAGAGCCCGAAGGCGACCGTAGTGCTTGTGCAGGTCGCGCGTGACGATGGCCGCAGTCATGGTCGCCAGTGTACATAAATTTCACAAAATTGTGAATATTTGTGAAGCGGCTTCGCAACTGGCCTCGGGCAGCCTCGCGTGGGGGAGCGCGGCGCCGAGATTGCCGCTACGACCGCCGAAGGCAGGCACCGCCGGCCTCACCCGGTCGCAGAGGCGGAGGCTACAGTCAGAGGGTGGAGTGGACGTCGTTCTTCGCCGCCTCGGCAGGACGCGCGCCGAGGCCTCTCGTGCGCCAGGTACTCGAGAGGCGGGGCGACCTGCCAGCCGGCGTCGCCCTCGACCTCGGCTGCGGAGACGGCACGGAGGCCCGGTTCTTAGCCGCCCGCGGCTGGCGCGTGCACGCCTACGACGGCGCGCCGGGAACCCCGGCACGGGTACGGGCCGGGGTGTCGGGCCCCGCCGCCGCGCTCCTCACCGCGACGCGTGCGGCCTTCGAGGATCTCGCCTCGCTGCCTGACGCCGACCTCGTCTACGCCGGCCACGCGCTGCCATTCTGCCCGGAGGAGTCGTTCGCGACGTTGTGGCAGGCGGTGCGCGACTGCCTGCGCCCGGGAGCGTGGCTCATCGCCGACTTCTTCGGGCCGCGCGACTTGTGGGTGGGCCGTACCGACATGAGTTTTCGGGGGAGGACCCAGATCGAGGCGTTGCTAGGCGGCCTCGACGCGGTGAGGATCGACGAGGTCGAGGGGCCTGCCGGCACCCCGTTCGGGCCGAAGCACCTGCACCTGCTCACCGCGGTCGCACACCGCCCGGTGCTCAGGCGGCCACCGGCGCCGGCTTCGGGTTATAGCGGCTGAGCCGGGCCGGGCTCCAGCGAGTCGGCAGGGCATGTCGGGTCTCTTGCACCGCGTCCACCTGGAAGTCGACGACGCGCTCCGCACCCACGAGCCGGGCCGCCGAGGCGGGATCCCAGTCGATCTGCGCGCGCCCCGAGACTTGCAGGAGCCCGCCCGTGTCCCAATCGGGAAAGAGCAGGCCGACGCTCGGATTCAGGCTGATGTTGCCGAGCGTCATGAACATCGCGTTGCCGTTGTAGTCAGGCCACCGAAGCAGGTGCGGCGAGTCGACCTCGATGAAGCCGGGTTCGCCGCCGCGGTGTGACGCGTCTGCCGGGCCGTCGGGGTGCGACGTCCCGATGAAGAAGGTGTTGGCCTTACGGATCGTCTCGATCTGGGCGGCCGACAGCTCCGTGCCGGTCTCCGCTTTGCCGGGGGCCGGCAGGGCGTCTTTGGCACCCCC
>DASTNL010000047.1:0-32320 GCA_035720905.1 Microbacteriaceae bacterium | reverse complement strand
CACTGCGACCCAGTCCTGCCAGCGTGTCCACCTTGTCATTGAACTCATCCTCCTACCGTCAGATGGCTCCGTGTCTGGCGGATGGCAACCCATCCGTCATCGGCTTCCTCATCTCTCACGCTAGGCATCGACTGACCGGCCGGTCAATATTCATAGCAAAAATTCAGCGACGGGTCGGACGCGCCTGCGCGGCGCCCCGCCACGCGCCTTTCGGACACCCGCGCCACGCGTTGCGCGGCCCAAACGGGCCGCTTCCTCCGGGCACGCGGTATCGGCGAAATGATAAAACTCAGAAAGATGGCTCTCAGACTCCGGGCATAAGACCTCAGGGAACCACCCCCCAGTAAACGCACAGGAGCGTTTTGTGAGGAATCCCGCCCATTAGACGAACACTAAAGAGGCCACGTCATGTCGACAGCGCACCATCCGCGAAGCACAGTCGCGCATCACACCGACGCTGGCGGGGTGAAGCTCAAACGTTCCGTCGGGCCGGTGGGCTTGCTCTTCGCCGCGGTCGGCTCGATCATCGGCTCCGGGTGGCTCTTCGGCGCGTACCAGGCCTCGGCGATCGCCGGGCCCGCCGCGATCTTCTCCTGGCTGATCGCGGCCGTCATGATCATCCTGATCGGCCTGTGCTACGCGGAGCTCGGGCCCATGCTGCCGATCTCCGGTGGCGTCGTGCGTTACCCGCACCTCGTGTGGGGCTCCTTCGGCAGCTACTCCCTCGGCTTCATCACCTGGATCGCGGCAGCAGCCGTGCCCGCCATCGAGGTCACCGGCGCCTTGACCTACATGACGAAGTTCGCGCCGTTCACGACGAAGGCGACCTCCGGCAGCACGACCGCGCAGATCTTGACGCCCCTCGGAATCGTCGTCGCCGTGCTGCTCCTCGCCCTCTTCGTCGTCGTCAACTACTTCGGCGTCAAGCTCTTCGCCGAGATCAACACGGTCGTCGTGTGGTGGAAGCTGTTCGTCGTCTGCCTGGTGATCGTCGTCTTCCTCATCACCGCGTTCGGCACGACGCGGATGGGGTCGCCGGCCAACTTCAGCCAATTCGGCTTCGCGCCCACCGGCTTCGCCGGCGTGTTCATCTGCATCTCCACCGCGGGCATAACGTTCTCGTACCTCGGCTTCCGGCAAGGCATCGAGTTGGCGGGCGAGACGAGCAACCCGCGCCGGAACATCCCCTTGGCCTTGATCGGCTCCGTCGCGATCACGGCCGTCTTGTATGCGCTCATCCAGGTCGTCTACACGCTCGCCGTGCCGCACAGCGTCCTCGTGAAGTCGCACGGCTGGGACGGCCTGCAGTTCAGCGGCGACTTCGGCCCGCTGGCGGCGTTGGCCGGCATGGCAGGGCTCGCGTGGCTGGCCTACGTGCTGTACTTCGACGCCTTCATCTCCCCCGCCGACACCGGCTTCATCTACACGACGGTCACCTCCCGCCTCTCGTATGCGATGGGCCGCAACGGCAACTCACCGCGGTTTCTCGCGAAGAACAACAAGTACGCGGTGCCGCACTGGAGCCTTCTCGTGACGTTCCTGGTGGGCGTGGTGCTCCTGGCACCGTTCCCCAGCTGGCAGTCCCTCGTCGGCTTCATCACGAGCGCGACCGTCATGTCGTTCGGCTCCGGCCCGCTGGTCGTCGCCGTGCTGCGGCGCACGCATCCGGAGCTGAAGCGGCCCTTCAAGCTGCCGGGCGGCGACATCATCCCCTACCTCGCGTTCTTCAGCGCGAACATGATCATGTTCTGGGCGGGCTGGAGCACCAACTTCAAGGTGATCATCACCATCTTGATCGGCTACGCGGTGCTCGTGCTCTTCCAGCTCTTCGGGCACAAGGAGGGCCGGCCGCCGCTGCTCTTCAAGGTGGGCGCGGCATGGATCATCCCCTGGTTCGCGCTGTACGGCCTGGTGAGCTTCTTCTTCAGTGACTCCGCCGTCTTCGGCACCGCGTGGGTGCAGCACTCGTTCTTCTGGGTGTTCCTCGTGAACGCGGTCGTCTCGGCGTTCATCTACTGGCTGGCTCTCAAGATCACGCTGCCGAAGAGGCTTATCGACCAGTACGTGGCCGACGCGGCACGGGAGTCGGCCAGCGACGACGCGGCCAGCGACGACGCGGGGCAGTCTTCTGGGAGCACGGCGCATCGGGCCTGAGACCCGACGACCGCCCTCGCCCGCGGGTGTGACAGAGTGTTACGGGCGGGGTGGAAGGTGGGGCGATGCCGGCGGTGACAGACGGGGCTGCGCCCGTGCGGGTGCACCGCATCACGCCGCGCGCCCACGGGGCGGGGCCCTCGGGCGTCCGCACGACGAGAACGCTCGTGGCCGGAATCGACTCGGCGGCGGGCGGTTGCACCGTCGTCGTGCGTGACGCCGCCACCGGCGAGCGGGTCCGTTCGGGCCGGGCGGCGGCGCCCGCCGGCGCCGAGGCCGATCCGCACGCCTGGTGGCAGGCTCTGCTCGACGCCATCGAGGCTTCCGGAGGGTTCGCCGACGTCTCGGCGTTCGGCATCGGCGCGGCCGACGGGCAGGCCGTGACCCTCGACGCCGAAGGTCACCTGGTGCGGGCCGCGCTCGTGGGCGACGAGCGGGGCTTCGCCCGCGCGGCCCTCGACCTCGTCGCCGAGGTCGGCAGGCAGGCCCTCGCGGCTCGGGTCGGATCGATTCCGGCCGGCAGCCACCCGCTGGCGAAACTGCGCTGGCTGCGCGACGGCGAGCCGGAGAACGCCGGCCGGGTGGAGGCTGTGGCCCTGCGGCACGACTGGCTGATGTGGCGGCTGCGCGGGTTCGGGCCGCGCGATGAGATGCCGAACGGTCTGCGCCTGGAAGAACTCGTCACCGACCGTTCCGGCGCCTCGGGCACCGGCTACTGGAATCCCGCGACCGGCAAATGGGATCACGACCTGTTCGGGCAGGCCCTCGGCCGGCCCGCCATAAAGCCACGGGTCATGCCTCCCGACGCCTGGGGCGGCGAAAGCTGGAAGATGCCGTCGCACGGCATCAAGTCGGAGCGCGTGATCTCGATCGGCGGCACCCGCCCGGCGATCGCTGCACTCGGCTTGGGTCTTGCGCCCGGCGACATCATGGTCTCGCTGGGCTCCGGGGCGGTCAGCACGATGGCGCCCGCCCCCGTCGTGGACGAGACCGGTGCGATACGCTCGCTGGCCGACGCCGCCGGCGGGTTCCTGCCCACCGTCGTGACGCCGGGCGACGCCTCGGCCCTGGCCGGCGTCGCCCGCCTTCTCGGCGTGACGAACGACGGCCTCGCCCGGCTTGCCGGCGCCGCCCGGCCCGGCGCGGGCGGGGTCGTCTTCACGCCGCGCACGGCAGAATTCCACGCACCCGACGCCACGGCGAAGACGCCCGAGAACCTCGCGCGCGCCGCCCTCGAAGGCGTGCTGTGCACCCTCGCCGCGGCGGCAGACGCCCTCGCGACGGCAGGCCTGCCGGCCAGGCGCGTCATCGTGATCGGGCCCGGGGCGGGGCGGGGCGTCGTGCAGCAGGCGACGGCGCAGGTCTTCGGCCTTCCCGTCGCCGTGCCACAAGCCGCCGGCCCGTCATCCGCCGCCTCGTCGCCCACCGCCGTACGGGCCGCCGGCGGGGCGGCATCCGGGCCGGCCGCGGCCCGCAGCATCGTCGCCGACGGGGCCGCCGCCCAGGCGGTGTGGGCGAAGACCCACCGCCGGGCGTCGTGGCACACGCCTCTCACACCCGAGCGCGAGGCCGACCCGCGGCCGGAGGTGCGTGATCAGTTCTCCCGCTGGGCGAGCCGCGCCAGTTCCGCGCCCGCGCGCTGAAGCCAACGCTCCGGCTCCGCCTTGGCTGCGGCGAGCCCCGACGCGAGATCGACGAGGGAGACGGCGGCAGCGAAACCGGGCGTCGGCGCCTCGATGCTGCCCGCGGCGAGATACCGGCGGGCGGGCGACGGCAGACCGGAGACGAGCCAGGGCGCTTTGCCCTCCGACGACTGGCCGTCGAACCGGCCCTCGCCCGTGACGATGACGTCGGCGCCGGCGACGGCCTGCGGCAGCCCTATCGCGCGGGCGACGCGGCGTGCGCCGGAGACGATGACAAGCCGGCCGGCTGCCTCGCCCTCTGCCCCTGCGTCGCGCCGCTTCGCCGCGTGGTCACCCCAGACGAGCAGGCCGAACCCGGTGCCGCCGGCCGCGCCGGCGCCCGGATCGCTCGCCCGCGCCTGGCCGACGACGCCGGCCAGGTGGGCGAGCCCCGCGTCGAGCCGGCTCCGCGCCGCCGCATCCGCCCCCTTCTGCTCGCCATAGACGAAGGCGGCGCCACGAGGCCCGCACAGCGGGTTCGTGACGTCGCTCAGCACCTCGGCGCCGCCCGGCGGCAGGGCCGGCAACCCGTCGAGGTCGGCTACGACGAGGCGATCGAGCCCTCCGCCACCGAGCGGTATCGGAGCGCCGCCGGCGTCTTGGAACCGCGCACCCAAGGCACGGAGCATGCCCGTCCCACCGTCTGTCGAGGAACTGCCGCCGATCGCGAGCAGCAGACCCCGCACGCCGTGCCGGAGGGCGGCCGCGATGGCCTGCCCGAAGCCCACCGTGTGGGCGTCGAACGGCCGGAGGCGATCGAGCAGGGTGAGGCCGCTCGTCGCGGCCAGTTCGATCACGCCGATGCCGCCGCCCCGGTCGTCGCCATTCCGGTCGTGGTCGTCGGCGACACCGCCGCCGTCGGGAAGGAGCAGCCATTCCGCCGCATGCGTGCGGCCGTCCGGACCCTGCACGGCGACGGGCATACGCCGCGCGTCCGGCCGGGCGGCGCGGATCGCGTCGAGCGTCCCTTCTCCCCCGTCGGCCATCGGCAGGCAGGCGACCTCGTCTGCCGCGCGCACCTCGCGCCAGCCGGCCGCAAGCGAGGCTGCGACCTGGGCGGCGCCAAGAGTGCCCTTGAAGGAGTCGGGGGCGATGACGACGCGCATGACTGAATGCTACGGGGCGAGGGCCTTCTACCAGGGCCCGTCAGCGTACGCGCTGGGCGACCCCGCGCACGAAGGCCGCCTGGCCGGCGTGCTGAAGGCCGTCGGCCAAAATGCTGACGAGCCGCACGCCGACCGTGACAGGCGGGGTCCACGAGGTGTCGATGACCCGATCCAGGTCGGCGTCGGCCAACCCCGCGACATAGGCCGTCGTGCGGGCGGCGACGGCGTCGTAATATTCGCCGAGAAGGCCGGCCGGGGCACGCACCGCCGCGACCTTGGCGCTCGTATGCCCGTAACCTGTCTCCCCCGGGCCGAAGGGCAGCGCGAAACGCTCGCCGAATCCCTCCGCCTGCCAAGCCCCGGCGGCGTCGGCCGCCCCGGCACCCGCGTCGCCGGCGACGAGGTGCGCCACCTGCGCGTCCTGGCTGCGAGCCAGGTGCCAGACGAGCCACGCCACCGTGTTCGCGTCGGGGTCGGCGCGAAAAGTCAGCGCCTCATCCGAGATGCCGTCGAGCACCGCGTGCACCACGCCGCTTATCCGGCCGAATCCGTCGGCCAAAGCCTCGACACCGTTCATCGTTCCTTCTCCCCTCCGCCCGGCGTGCGCTGCCGTGCGGGCGGCCGCACCGGCGCCTGCGCGAGGCGACCCCACGGCACCCGAGTACCTGCATGCCGCGCGACGGACTGCCCGCCCCTATTCGATCCTCCGGCCCTGTGGCCTTCCTGGCAATATTCTGCATGCGGAAGGCGCCGGGCGCCGTGACAAAGCGATGCTCCGCCGCAGAACGGTCGGGGGAAGCGCCTCTCCACACACCCACCCCGTAGACTTTCTGGCGAGCCCGGCATGCCGCGACCCGCGTCGCATCCAGGCTTCCGACAGCACGACGCGTCAGGCCCCGCGGCATCACGAAGGCGGCCGAACGGAGGCTTCATGTCCGCTGACCTTTCCACCCCCACCCGCGCACGACTCGGCAGGGGGGCGGCGGGGGCGCCGCGATCCGTGCGCGTGGCCGGTTGGGTCTCCCTCGTCACCGAGATCCTCATCATCGGCACGGGCGGCGCCGTGCGGCTGACCGGTTCGGGGCTCGGCTGCAAATGGCCGTTGTGCGCGCCCGACTCGCTCGTGCCGGTGCCGGGCATGAGCTTCCACTCCTACGTCGAGTTCGGCAATCGGATGATGTCCGGCGTGGTGGGACTCGCCGCCTTGGCCGTGCTGCTCCTCGTGTGGCGGATGCGCAAAGAGAGGCGAGACCTCTTCACCCTCGCGTGGATCGTCATCGGCGGCGTGTTGCTGCAGGCGCTCATGGGCGGCGTGACGGTGCTCTCACACCTCAACTACGACGTCGTCGGCTCCCACTTTCTCATTTCGATGATCCTCATCATCGTCGCGGCGGTCTTCGTGGCCCGTGCCCCGCTGGCGCCCGGCCCGCGCCGCTGGGCCGCACCCCGCTGGATCGTCGGCATGACACACACGGCAGCGGTGCTGACCGCTCTGACGTTGATTCTCGGCGTCGTCACCTCGGAATCGGGCCCGCACTCGGGCAACGCCGACGTGCGCCACCACCTGTTCAACGCCGTCGTCATGGCGCACGTGCATTCGGGGCCCGCCTACGCGCTGCTCGCCGTCTCGATCGTGCTCGTCATCGGCATGGCACGCGCAAGGCTGCGCCCGCTCGGCTGGTCGATCGGCCTGCTCGTGCTGCTGCTCATCCAGATACCGCTCGGCATCTACCAGGCGCGCGACGGCCTGCCTGCGGTGGCCATCGAGTCGCATATGCTGCTGGCGGCGCTCATCACCGCGACAATGGCGATCCTCGTGATGCGGCTGCGTGTCCCGGCGGCCGCGCCCGGCCCCGAGGCGCCGACGACGCAAGACTCTCCCGCGGCCGCCCCGGTGCGCTAGGCCAGCGCGGCGTCGAGGTCGGCGATGAGGTCGTCGGCCTCTTCCAGGCCCACCGAGAGGCGCACGACGTTGTCGGCGACGGCGAGCGGCGTGCCCTTCACCGCCGCGTGCGTCATCTCCGACGGATAGCAGATGAGCGATTCGACCCCGCCCAGAGACTCGGCGAGCTGGAACAGCCGGGTTGACTCGACGAGGCGCATCGCGGCCCCGGCGCCGCCCCGCACGGCGACGGAGACCATGCCGCCGAACCCGCGCATCTGCCGGGCCGCGAGCGCGTGGCCCGGGTGGGTGTCGAGGCCGGGGTAATAGACCGTCTCGATGGCCGGATGGCCGGCCAGATGCTCGGCGACCGCCTGCGCGTTGGCGCAGTGCCGGGCGATGCGCACGGCGAGCGTCTTGATGCCGCGCACCGTCAGCCAGGCATCCATCGGCGACGACACCGCACCGGCAGAGAACTGAACGGCCGCGACCCGCTCGGCGAGGTCGCCGTCGGCGAAGACGAGGGCGCCGCCCAACACATCGGAGTGGCCGCCCAGGTACTTGGTGGTGGAGTGCACGACGACATCGGCACCGAGCGCGAGCGGGTTCTGCAGGGCCGGCGAGGCGAACGTGTTGTCGACGACGACGAGTGCGCCCGCCTCGTGCCCCAGGCGAGCGAGCGCCGCGATGTCGGTGACGGTCAGGAGCGGATTGCTGGGCGTCTCGACCCAGACGAGGTCGACCGCTGCGGCGGCGAGCGCTTCGCGGGCGGCCGCGAGGTCGGTCAGGTCGGCGGGGGTGTTGCGCACGCCCCACGCGCCGTGCACGCGGTCGATCAGGCGGTACGTTCCGCCGTACGCGTCGCGGCTGACGACGACGCGGGATTCCGGGGCGAGCACGGTGCGCAGCAGCGCGTCTTCGGCGGCGAGGCCGGAGGCGAAGGAGAGGGCGCGCGCTCCACCCTCCAGTGAGGCGAGCAGGCTCTCGAGCATCGTGCGGGTCGGGTTGGCGCTGCGGCTGTATTCGTAACCGCCGCGCAGCTTGTTGATGCCATCTTGCACGAAGGTCGACGTCTGGTAGATCGGCGGCACCACGGCGCCCGTCTGCCGATCTGGCTCTTGGCCCGCGTGGATCGCTCGGGTTGCGAACCCGCCGGTGCTCGTCATGTCGCCAGCCTACTAAGGGCCCGGGGGCGGCGTGCGCGTGCCGAAAACCGCCTGGGCGGTGCGCAACTCTGCCCAGACGCCGGCCAGGGCCGGGTCGGTGACGGTCGACGACGTCGCGGCACCGGCCGCCTCGGCGGGCTCGCCCCGCAGCCGGCCGGCCAACACGTCGAGTGCGGTCACGACCCTCCGCACGCCGTCGGCGCCCGGCCGGGCCCGCCCCGCCCGAGCACCGACGACAACGCCCGTGACGGCGTCGGTGACCCGTTCCAAAGCGACCACGGCCGGCCACCAGCCGGCCGCGACGGCACTCACGGCCGGCGGTTCGGCGAGGCTCTGCTGCAGGTACGTGCGCAGGTCGGAGAGCGCCCGATAGGCCGTCCTTCTCGCCGACTGCCGGCTGGGGCCGGGGTCGGCGGGGGCGCCGAGCGCCGCGGTCACGTAGTCGCGCACGGCGACGACCGCCGTGGCGAAGCGGGCACCCAGCCGGCCACGAGAACGCCAGGTATCGGGCCACGGCACGTAGCCGACGAGCAGCACGATGACACAGCCGAGGACGGTGTCGACGAGGCGGCTGACGACCAACTGTGCGCCGCCGGGCCCGGAGGCGCCCTGGCCCAGGTCGAGGAGCAGCACGATGAGCGGCGTCAGAAACGTCGCATACATGCCGTAGTTGCGGCCGACGGCGACGGGCAGGAGCGCCGAAAGGATCGCGATGGCGACGATCGGCAACACGACACCCGGCGCGAGAGCGAGCACGACGCTGCCGAGGAGAACGCCGACGATCGTTCCCGTGCCGCGCTGCACGGCGCGGGCGAACACGCTGCCGAAGTCGGGCTTCAACACGATCGCGACGGTCATGGCAATCCAGTACGGGCGAGGCTCCGGGTCGAGGATGGCGACCGCCTCGGCGACCGCGAGGCAGAGCACCAGGCGCACGATGGGGCTCCAGGTCGCCGGCCCCGAGGCCACCGCGTCACGCAGTGAGCGGATCGCCTGCCGCCCGGCGCCCGAGACGGGTACCGAGGTGGTCATGCCGGCCATCTTCAGGGCGCGCGTCACCGGGGTGACGCCGCCGGTCGTCGCCGGCCGGGCCGGCCGCCGGGCGTGCCGGGTGGCCTCGAGGATCTCGTCGACCGTGTCGAGCTCGTCGTGCAGAAGCCGGAGCCATGCGGCGCGCGGGTGCTGTGCGGAGACGACCCAGCCGGCGGGGCGCGGGACGCCGCGCGCGCCGCGGCGGATCTCCGACGACATCTCTCGCACCCGGGCGATGAAAGACACCGGCACACGTGTGCCGGAACGCACGAGCGCCGTCGTCGTCTCGACGGCCGGCGTCACGGCATTCACAAGGGCCGCGAGCAGTCGGGCGTGGGAGTCGCGGCCGGCGCTCAGCGTGCGCCGGGTGGCGACGGCGTCGTAGGCCTCGTTCATCGCGCCGGTGAGCTTCTGCCGGGCGGCGTCCGCCTGGGCCGACGGCCCGCCGGCCGACTCCATGACGAGCGCCAGGCATCGATACACCTCGGCCACGGCGAGACGTTCGGGCGCGGCCGAGCGGCCAAGGCCACCCACGAGAGACAGCGCCAGCGCCCAGGCGATGCCGCCGAGGTAACAGGCCGGCCCCAGCCAGGCCGGGCCGGGCCCGAAGTCGACGCCCGAAGCGACGATGAGGTAGATGAGGAACTGCAGGGCGGCCGACGAGGCGGCGCCGCCCAGCACACTCACGAGCGCGGCGACGAGGCCGCCCGCCAGCACGAAGACGGCCGTCAGCACCTCGTCGCCCAAGACCAGGCCGCCGAGCCCGAAACCGACGGTGCCGCCCACGGCGACGACTGCCATGCGGGTCATCCTGGCCAGGTACGGCGCATCACGGTCGTTGAGCGCCCCCGTGAGGCCGCCGATCGCGACGAGCAGGCCGATGTCGAGCCGGCCGACGACGGCGCCGAGGGCGACGGGCGCCGTGATGGAGACAGCACACCTGAAGACCCGCGCCCACGGCACCGGCGCGCTCTTCGGTCGCACCAGTTCCCGCATCCACCCCGATGCGAACGCCGCCATGCCTCTCAGCCTAGGGGCGCCGAAAGCGGGCGATGAGTCCCGGCTCGCGGCACGGCCGGCAAGGCGATGTGCCTACGACGCCGGCGCGGCGTCTGCCCGGCGCAGCGCCTTGACGCCCACGGCGGTGATGCCGAGGCTGACCAGCAACGCCCCCGCGGCCACGTAGAACGGCGTCGCGGGGTCGACGAGCCTCGCCAGAATCGTCGCAAGCGGCGGCGCGATCGCGCCGCCCAAGAATCGAACCCCGGAATAGGCGGAGGAGGCGACCATGCGGGGCAGATCGGTCGATTCCATGCTGCACTGCGTCATCACCGTGTTGAGGATGCCGAGGAACAGCCCGCCCGCGATGACGCAGCCGATCAGGGCCGCGCCGGAGTGGATGACGAAGGCGGCGGCCACCATGTCGGCGGCAAAGAACGGAAGCACCAGCCACATGACGCGCGTGCGTCGCATCCGCCTCGTGAAAAGCGGCGCCACCCACACCGAGCTGATCGCGAGCGTCACGCCCCAGGCGCAGAAGATCAGCCCGAGGGTCATCGCGCTGGCAAGGCCGAGCGGCACGAGCGCAAAGGGCGTGTAGGCGAGCAGCACGAAGAAGGCGAAGTTGTAGAAGAGCGCGGCGACGGCCATGACGGTGAGACCCGGCCTGCCAAGCGCCCGGAAGGGTGCCGCGAGCGGGCTCGGCGCGGGTCGCGCGCGGCCGGGCTTCAAGAGGATCAAGATCGACAGGAACGCGACGGCCATGAGCACGGCCGTGCCGAAGAACGGGCCGCGCCAGCTGATGCCGCCGAGAAGGCCGCCCAAAAGCGGCCCGACGGCGATGCCGAGCCCGAGGGCCGCCTCGTACAACACGATCGCCGAGGACGCACCGCCTGAGGCCGCGCCGACGATCGCGGCGAGCGCGGTGGAGATGAACAGCGCGTTGCCGAGCCCCCACCCGCCACGGAAGCCGATGACGCCTTCGACGTTTCCGGCGGCGCCGGCCGCGGCCGCGAAGAGCACGATCAAGGCGAGGCCGATGAGGAGCGTGCGTTTGGCTCCGATGCGACTCGAGATCCAGCTGCTGAAGAACATCGCGATGGCGGTGATGATCAGATAGCTCGTGAACAACAGCTCGGTCTGCGTCGGGCTGGCCTTCAACTCTGCGGCGATGGCCGGCAGAATCGGGTCGACGAGCCCGATGCCCATGAACGCGATGACGCAGGCGAAGGCGACCGCCCACACGGCGGTCGGCTGGTGGAGGATGCTCGGGGCCGGCCGTGCCCCCGAGAACTCGGTGTCGTCGCCGGCGTGGACGAGGGGCGACGTCTCCGTGTCGGCGCTCACAGGGCACCCCCCGCGGCGGGCGCCGCCGGCGAGGCCCCCCGGGGCGGGGTGGCCGAACCCTTCGCCGACCCGAGCAGGTCGATGCCGTCGGCACGACGCTCGCCGGCGCTGACGATACGCACGCCTTCTTGCAGGGTACGCAGTTCTTCGTCGGTGATGTCGGCGAAAAGCGGCGCGAGCGCGGTCCCGATGGTATGCCGCCAACCCTCCAACGCCTCATCACCGTCGGCCGTGATGCCGATCTGCCAGGCTCGAGCGTCGTCGCTGTCGGCGAGCCGGCGGGCGCGGCCCCGATCGACCAGGCCCCGCACGAGCTTGGTCATCGTCGGCTGGCTGACCCGGCTGCGCTCGGCGAGCTCCCCGAGCCGCATCGGTCCGTAGGCCTGGAGCACGCTGAGGGTGCGCCACGAAGCCGGTGACTCGGTGCTGCCGGAGACGTGGGCGGCCAACCGCGCCATGCGATGGCTGACCTGGATGAGATCACTGATGGTCTCTTGCAGGCGCGCCGTCCTTGCGTCGGGTTCAGGGGGTATCACGGAGCCCATTATACATAGCACATCTATCTATGTTAAAAGCCGGCCGGGCGACACCCCCGAAAGAATGCCGCCCGGTCGATGTCGCCTAAGCCCCCTGGGTCTTCCGGGGGCGACGGCTACTTGAGGGTGACCGTGGCGCCGGCCGCCTCGAGCTTGGCCTTCGCCTTCTCTGCGTCTTCCTTGTTCGCGCCCTCGAGCACGGGCTTCGGCGCACCGTCGACGAGCGCCTTCGCGTCGCCGAGGCCCAGGCTGGTCAGCGAGCGGACCTCTTTGATGACCTGGATCTTCTTGTCGCCGACGGTCTCCAAGATCACGTCGAACGAGTCTTTCTCTTCTGCGGCAGGCTCGCCCGCGCCACCCGCGGCCGCGGGCGCCGCGACGGCGACCGGCGCGGCCGCGGTCACCTCGAAGGTCTCCTCAAACTTCTTCACAAATTCGTTCAGCTCGATGAGGGTCAGCTCTTTGAATGCGTCGAGCAGCTCGTCGGTGGAAAGCTTGGCCATGATGGTCTCCTTGTCGTGTGCAGTCTTCGTGGGTCAGATGCGCGCCGGTGTGGGCTACGCGGCTTCTTCCTGCTTCTCACGCAGCGCGTCGACCGTGCGAACGGCCTTCGAGAGCGGTGCGTTGAACAGGTATGCGGCGCCGAACAGCGAAGCCTTGAAAGCGCCGGCCAGCTTGGCCAGCAGCACATCGCGGGATTCGAGTTCGGCCAACTGATTGACCTCGTCGGCGTTCAGGGCGTGACCATCGAAATAGCCACCCTTGATCACCAGCAGAGGGTTGTCGTTAGCGAAGTCACGCAGACCCTTCGCAGCGGCGACGGGGTCGCCGTGTACGAAGGCGATCGCACTGGGCCCGGCGAGCTGGTCGTCGAACACCGTGATTCCGGCGTCGTGTGCCGCGATCTTGGTGAGCGTGTTCTTCACCACGGCGTAGGTCGCGTCTGCACTGATGCTGCGACGAAGATTCTTCATCGCCGTGACAGTGAGGCCGCGATACTCGGTCAAGAGGACGGCGGTCGAGTCGCGAAACTTCTGCGTCAACTCGGCAACCGCGGCGTGCTTGTCCGCCATGGCCACTCCTTGTGATTAGGTGCTGGCGGCCCTTGGTGCGAACACGAAAAAAGCCCCGGCCCAGGCGGCACGGAGCTCGTACGTCTTTCGACGTGAATCCCTACTCACCTGCGCGGGCCGTTCGTCGTACGAACCTTCGGTCAGGTGCCACGCATGCGTGCACCCGACAACCAGCGGTCTTCGGCACCCACTACTTTACGGGGCCGCCGGCCGCCACGCAATTCGCGCGGCCCGCCGAACGGTCAGGCGTTCGGCGGCGGGGGCGGCGAGTCGAGCGGCAGCCGCACCGTGAACTCCGTGCGGCCCGGCACGCTCGACACCTTGACAAGACCATGATGGGCGTCGACCACGGCTTTCACGATCGCGAGGCCGAGGCCCGTGCTGCCGGTGGCTCGGGAGCGGGAGGCGTCGCCGCGCGCGAACCGTTCGAAGAGCCTGGCCTGCTGAGGCTCGGGGATGCCCGGCCCGTCGTCGACCACAGACACGACGGCGTGCGGCACAGCCAAGGGAGCCCCTGCCGCCCGGCCGTCCTCCCGCCGCACCACCGCCGTCACGGTCGTGCCGTCGGGGGTGTGGACCCGCGCGTTCGCGAGGAGGTTCACGACGACCTGATGCAGCCGGGCGGCATCGCCGTAGATCTCCACCGGCTCCTCGGGCAGGTCCAGCTCGAACCGATGCCCGGGGCCGGCGGCGTGCGCGTCGCTGACCGAATCGATCACGAGGCTCGTCAGGTCGACGACCCCGTACTCAAGGTCCCGCCCCGCGTCGAGCCGGGCCAAGAGCAGCAGGTCTTCGACGAGCCCGGTCATCCGCGCGGCCTCCGACTCGATGCGGCCGAGCGCCCGGCCCGCGTCGGCCGGCAGCTCCTGCGGGCTGCGCCTCGTCAGCTCCGCGTAGCCGCGGATCGAGGCGAGGGGCGTGCGCAACTCGTGGCTGGCGTCGGCGACGAACTCCCGCACCTTCTGCTCGCTTCGTTGTCGGGCGGCGAGCGCCGCGGCGATGTGGCCGAGCATGCGGTTCAACGCGGCCGCGACCATGCCGACCTCGGTGTGCATCTGCGCATCCTTCTGCGGCATGCGCACCCCCAACGCCACCTCGCCGCGGTCGAGCGGCAACTCGGAGACCTTGCGGGCCGCCGCGGCCATGCGCTCCAGTGGGCTGAGCGCCAGGCGCACGATCATCGCCGCGGCCACGGCGAGCACGATGAGGCCTAGCAGCGAGACGACGACGATCGTGACGATGAGGCGCGAGATGGTCTGGTCGACCCCGGCCACCGGCAGCCCTATGACAAGCACCCCGGGCCCGACCCGGGTCGCCGCGAGCCGGTAGTCGCCGAACCCGCCGCCCAGGTCGACGGTCTGCGCACCCTGATCGGCGGGAATGTCGGTGAGCGTCGTCGACAAGTTGCGGGTGACGTTCTTCGTCGTCGCGGCCGGGTCGAGGTAGGCGACCGTGATCGACTGGTCGGTGACGTAGGCACCGAACGTTCCCGTCGGCTGGCCGGTCGCCGCGACGACCGCCCCGATCAGCGGCCTGCCGGGCGCCGCGAAGTTCTGCATCTCGTGCAACACGACGGCCCGACCCCGGTCGATCGTGCTGTGTAGCTGGGAGTCGAGGTCGGCCATCATCGAGTTGCGGAGGGCCAAGACGCTGAGCACGCCGATGATCACGCTGATGAGCGCCATCATCACGACGGCCGTCACGACGAGCCGGGCACGCAGCGACCAGGCGCCCAGCCTCGCAGCGGCCGCGAGCCGCCGCAGCAGCGCCGGGCGGCGCGGGGAGGCCCCTGTCTCTGGCGCGGCACGCGCGCCGCCGGTCATGCGCTCGCGGCCTTGACCATGTACCCGGCGCCACGCACCGTGTGAATCATGGGCGCGCGGCCGGCGTCGATCTTCTTGCGCAGATACGAGATGTACAGCTCGACGACGCTCGAAGAGCCGCCGAAGTCGTAGCTCCACACCCGATCCAGGATCTGCGCCTTGCTGAGCACCCGGCGCGGGTTGCGCATGAGGAACCGCAGCAGCTCGAACTCCGTCGCCGTCAACGAGATGCTCTCCCCCGCCCGCGTCACCTCGTAGCTGTCCTCGTCGAGCGTGAGGTCGCCGACGACCAGCACCGGGTCGGAGGTCTCGGGCACGGCGATGCGGGAGCGGCGCAGGAGCCCGCGCAGCCGGGCGACGAGCTCTTCCAGGCTGAAAGGCTTGGTCACATAGTCGTCGCCGCCGGCAGTAAGGCCCGCCACCCGATCGTCGAGCGCATCCTTGGCGGTCAAGAAGAGCACGGGCGCGTCGAAGCCGTCACTGCGCAACCGGGAGAGCACGGTCAAACCGTCGATGTCGGGAAGCATAATGTCGAGCACGACGAGGTCGGGGCGAAACTCGCGCGCCTGGGCGAGCGCCTTCTGGCCGGTGTCGGCCGTATGCACCTCCCAATCCTCGTAACGCAACGCCATCGAAAGCAGGTCGGTCAGCGTGTTCTCGTCGTCGACGACGAGAACACGAACCTTGCCGCCGCCCGCGCGACGCAGAACAGCCTGGGTGCGGTGGCCGGAACCCGCCTTGTCCTCAACGCTTTTGATGCTCACGCCTGCCAGTATCAAGGTGCGAATAGAGAACCCGCTACACGGCGCCTTTGTTTAGACTGTGAATCTTCGATGATCGCGGCCGGCCAGAGGCGCGAGGCACGCCGAGCGACGGCCGGTCCCCGCGATCAGGCCCGCCGGCGAGAGAATAAGGCCGTGCTTGCGGAGAGTCTGCGTCGACGGGTCGTCGCCGACTCCGGGCACCGGGCCGCCTGGCTTCAGGCCCGCCTGCGCGGCGTGACGGCGACGGACGCGGCGCACCTCGCCACCGACCGCTCCGTGGTGCAGGCCGCCTGGCACAAGCTGCATCCGCCGACCTTCACCGGGAACGCCTACACGGAACACGGCAAGGCGCGCGAGCCGATCGTCGCCGAGTGGGCGAGACGGCGTTACGGGCTGAACCCGAGCACGCTGCTGTTCCGCTCCGAGACGAGCGCCGAGCACCTGGCGACCCCTGACGGCATGATCCTCCGGCCCGACGGACGGCTGGAGCTTGAGGAGATCAAGACGACCACCAAGCCGTGGCGCCACATCCCCCGCCCGTACCTGCGTCAAGTGTGGTGGCAGCAATACGTGTTGGGCGCCGAGCGCACCCTCGTGGTGTGGGAGGAGCATCGCGACTTCGTGCCGGTGGAGCCCGAGCCGCGTTGCCGCTGGGTGGACCGCGACGAGAACGAGATCGAGATTCTCGTGCGCCGCGCGGAGCGCATGCTGGCCATCATCCACGAGCGGACGCCCGCCGCCTGAACCCTGGAGCATCCCGCGCCTGCCCGCCCGGCCGGCCGGGCGGGCCAGGAAATATTCCGGGCAGGCGCACACCGATAGCCCACAGTGTGTGGACTGTGCCTCGCGGGCCGCAGAGAATGGAGGCATGCTCATGCGCGCCGCCGTCATCGACCGGACCGGGGATCCCGATGTTTTTCACATCGCCCAGGTCACCGCCCCCCATCGCATCAGCGCCGAGTTTCTCGTGCGCGTGCACGCCGCAGGCATCAACCCGATCGACACGAAGACCCGGGCGGGCGGCGGCACGTCGGCCGCGATCGCGGCTTTTCCCGCGGTTCTCGGCCACGACTTCAGCGGCACGGTTCTGGAGTCGCCGGACGCGGCACACCCCATCCGGCCGGGCGACGAGGTATTCGGCATGATCATGTCGCCGCGCTTCAGCGGCAGCTTCGGCGAGATCGCGGCCGTGCCGTCTCTCAGCGTCGCCCGCAAGCCGGCCACTCTCGGCCACGTGGAGGCGGCGGCGGTGCCGATCGCGGCATTGACGGCGTGGCGTTGCGTCACCGAGCTCGCCTCGGCCGCGCCCGGCCGGCGCGTTCTCATCCACGCCGCGGCCGGCGGCGTGGGGCATTTCGCGGTGCAGTTCGCGCATCATCTCGGCGCGCACGTGATTGCGACCTCGTCCGCATCGCACGCCGACTTCGTGCGTTCCCTCGGCGCCGACGAGGTCGTCGACTACCGTCGGCAGCGCTTCGAGGAGGTCATCGACCCGGTGGATGCCGTGATCGACCTCATCGGCAACGTGCACGACGACACCGGCACGCGTTCGCTGGGCGTGTTGAAGCCCGGCGGGCTCATCGTGAACGTGCCGACCGGCAGCTGGCCATCGTTCTTCGACGATGTCGCGCGCGCCGGCGTCAGAGGTACCGACGTCAAGGTCGCCCCCGACGCGCGGGTGCTCGCCAAGATCGGCGCCCTCATCGACGAGGGCACCGTACGCGTGCATCTCGAAGAGGTCTTCAACCTGGCAGACATGGGCCGCGCCCACGAACTCGTCGAGACCGGCCACGTCGCCGGCAAGGTCGCGGTGCGTATCGCCCGCGAGGAATGACGCGGCCGGCCACCCGAACGGCCGCCCGCGATCTTCACGGGGACGATGCCACGATTCGCGGCGCGCCGACCATGTCGGCGCGCCGCACGCACTCATCGACCGACGGTGCGGCCGCGGAACCCACCGGCGGGGAAGCCGCCGACGCCACCGAAGCGGCTCGCACCGCCAGTCGAGCCACCCAGGCCGCTGAGCCCGCCCAGCCCCGAGGTCGAGCTGGAGCTCGAGCTGGAATCCGTGCCGGCGATCTGCTGGTCGAGGTCGGCGAGGATCACCTTCGCGCCGGTGGAGACGCCGGTGATCGCGGTGCGGATGCTGCCCTGCACCTTGACAGTGACGGTTTTGGTGACGGCCTTGCCGCCCTGCAGGACGTCCACCGTATAGGCGGTGCCGTTCCGGTGGATCGCGGAGGTCGGGACGGTCAAGACGTGCTGGAGGGAAGCGACCTTCACGATCGCCTGGGCGGGGGTGCCGTTCAGAAGGTCTGCGGAGGATCCGTCGAGATCGATGGTGACGTCATAGGCGGTCGCCGCCGTGTCTGTGGACACGTTCTGGACGCCGATCGAGGTCACGTGGCCGGAGAGTGGCCGGCCGTCGGCCGTGACCGAGACGGTCTGGCCGACCGTGAGCTCCTTCACCTGGGTCAAGGTCGCGGTCGACGTGACCTGATTGCCGCCCGCGCCGATCACGGTGATCACCTCCGTCGTCGATCCGCCGGTGACCGAGTCTCCCGGGGCGACGCCGATCGCGGCGACCGTCCCGGCGATCGGGCTCGTCAGGGTGGCGAAGGTGAGCGCCTGCTTGGCGACATCGACGGCCGCCTGCTTCTCCGCGACGGCGGCCTGGTCGGCGACGATCGTCGCGGCCGAGGCCGGCTGGCTCGCCGAGCCGCTCAGCGACGACGCACTCCGGCCAGACCCGCTCTGCGCTGATCCGTCCTGCGCCGTCCCGTCCTGGGGCGAGGTCGCGGAGGTGCTCACGTCGGCGGCGAGCTCGACGGTGGCGCCTGCGCCCCTGCCCAGGCTGACCGAAGGCGCGTCACGGCCAGCGCTCGGCGATCCCGTGGAGCCAGGTGTCGGGGAGGCGCCGCCGGACGAGGTCTTGCCGGACGAGGCGCCGGTGGACGCCCCGGTCAGGAGGGCTTGCAGCTTCGCGACCGCGGTGTTCAGCGTCGCAGCGAGGCTCTGCACCTTGCTCTGTGCCTCGGCGGTCGCCTTCTGCGAGGCCAACGCCTGGTCAATCACGCCCTGGCAGTCGGTCAGCTGCTGGGCCGTGCTGGACGTGCCGCCGGCACCGCCGGAGGAGTCGCCTCCCAGCGCGGCCTTGAGGAACGGCGCACAGGTCGTGGTCGCGGTGGTGACGATGGTGTCGGTCGCGGTGAGAGACTTCTGCGCGGCGGTGACCTGCGCCAGGAGGGCCTGTTGCGCCGTGGTGACCGCTTTCCGGGCCGCCGCGACGGCGGCGGAGTCTGCGGAGGTGCCCTGACCGCCGGTGGACGGATGGCTCCCCATGCTCGCCCCCGACGACGCGGTGCCGGAGCCTCCTGCCCCAGCGAAGGGAGAGGCCCCTCCCGCCTGGCCGCCGGAGGTGCCCTGCCCGCTCGAGGCGCCGCCCGCCCGGCCCCCCGCGGCTGCAGAGGAAGCCTCCGTCGTCTGCGTCTGCGAGGCGAGGTCGTCAGCCAGGGTCTGCTTGGCCTGGGTGACGGCGTTCTGGGCGTCGGTCAGCGCGGACTCGAGACTGCTGGAGTCCAGGCCGGCGAGCTTCTGCCCCGCCGTCACGGCCTGGCCGAGGCTCACGTCGACCGCCTGCACGGTGCCCGAGGTCTGGAAGGCGACGTCGCGGCGATTACTGGAGGCGACCTGGCCGTCGAGATCGACCGTCTGGTGCACCGCCCCCATCGCCGCCGCCGCGGTGCGGTAGCTGGGCGCTTGCGGGCGGGTGGCGGCGTAGGCCGCCCCGCCGGCCGCGAGGAGGACCGCGACGAGGAGGGCGGAGCCCACGACGATGCGGCGCCTGCGGTGTCGCCGATGCTTATGCGCGCTAGTCATTGCTGCCGCTCCCGCCGCCCTGGCCGGCGCCGGCGCCCCCGGCGCCCCCGAAGCCGCCCCGCCCGAAGCCCGCTCCACCGAAGCCGGTGCAGCCCTGGGAGGTCTTCGGGGAGAGGCGCAACGACGTGGCCGCGACGGTGCCGTTCGACCCGGCCTTGCCGCCGGCGACGACGCAGAGGCCGACCTTCACCGCGCTGCCGGTGGCCGTCGCGTTCTTCTGGTATTTGGTCTTCGCGCCGACGGTGATCGTCTTGGTCGAGGAGCTTCCCGAGGCGGAGGACGACGAGGATCCGCGGGCCGGAAGGGTCTCTTTCACCGTGATGGTGGAGGATCCCACGGCGGTGACGACGCCCGAGACCGGCGGTGTGAAGCCGCTCCGGCCGCCCGCGCCGGGCCGGAACGTCGGCCGGCTGGAACCGGCCCGCGGGGTTGGGAATCCGCTGGGCCGGGCGCCGCTGAAGCCGCCCCGGCCGCCCGAGCCGCCGAACCCGCCACCACCGAACCCGCCCGTGCAGGTCCCGTCACTGGAGGCCTTCGAGATGGTCACCGTCGTCGCGGCGGTGCCCGGCTTCGCCGACGCGGAGGAGCCCTGGCCGGCAGGTTCGGTGATGCCCGTCACGCATTCGCCGACCGACACGTCGGAGAGCGAGCCGGTCACCGTCTGCGTGATCGCCGTCGAGTCGGTGTAGGTGACGGCGGTCTGCTGGCCGGAGCCCTGCACCTGGAGGGTGCTGCCCTGGATCGCGGCGATCTCACCCGAGACGCCGGGGAAGCCCTGCCCGCCTCGCCCGCCGGCGCCGCCCCCCGATGCCGACGGCGCCTGCGCCGCCGCGGTGGTCGGGGAGGCCTTGGCATGCGAGCCAGTGCTGCAGCCGACGAGTGCGAGCGGCACCGCCAAGGCGACCGCCACGGCGAAGATGCAGCGGGCGGAACGAGACGAGGACATGGGGTTCTCCTTGACAGGCACGGCGGGGGTGATGGATGCGGTGGGAAAGGTCATCGGCGCCGCTCTCACTCGGAGCGCAGCGCGTCGATGGGGGCCAGGCGGGCCGCGCGTGCCACCGGGTAGACGCCGAAGACAAGCCCGACCGCGACGGCGACCGCGATCGATCCGGCGACGGCCGGCGCCGAGACGACGATCGGGCTGCCGATGACGCCCGGCAGAGCCAGGGCAGAGCCGATGCCGAGCGCCGCCCCGAGGATCCCGCCCGACAGCCCGAGGATCGCGGCCTCGACCAGGAACTGCCAGCGGATTGCACTCGGCGGCGCGCCCAGCGCCTTACGCAGGCCGATCTCCTTCGTGCGTTCCGTGACCGAGACGAGCATGATGTTCATCACCCCGATCCCGCCGACGATGAGCGAGAGGGCAGCGATGCCGGTCAAAAGCACGGTCAGGGTGCGGTAGACGGCCGTCGCCGTGCTCACCAGCGAGTCCTGGCTGCTGACCGTGAAGTCCGCGTCGGTCGAGGTCGCGATGCCGTGCAGGTTCAGCAGCAGATTCGTCGTCTCCTGGTCGGCGGCGGAGAGCGTGGACTGCGACGTCGCCTCGACATAGACGCTGGAGACGCTGTCCTGGTTCGTGCCGCCGATGATCTGCGAGGCCGCAGTCGATATCGGCACGACGGCCATGTCGTCCAGGTTGCTGGAGGAGTTCGAGCCGGCGGAGGCCAGCACGCCGACAACCTCGAGGCTCTGCCCCGAGATCGTGACCTGCTGGCCGACCACCCGCGTCGTGCCGAAGAGCTCTTCGGCGGTCTGGGTGCCCAGCACGACCACGTCGGCCTGGTCGGCATTCTGCTTCGCCGTGATGAAGGATCCCTCGGACAAGCTCCGGCCGCGCACCGCCAACCAGGACGGGGTCACCCCGACGACGCTCGTCGTCCAGTTCTCCTGCCCGGCCGTCAGCGAGAGCTCCGTGCTCTTCTGCGGGGCGACCGCCTTCACGTCCGGAGCGTTGACCTTCGACTGCAACGCCTCGGCATCCGCCAGCGTCAGCGTCGAACCGGTGCCGAACCCGCCGCGGACCCCGCTCGTCGAGGTGCTGCTGCCCGGGGAGACGATCAGCAGGTTGCTGCCGAGCGCGTCGATCTGCGCGGTCACGTTCTGCTGCGTGCCCAGCCCCAGCCCGACGGTCAGAATGACC
This sequence comes from Microbacteriaceae bacterium, assembly GCA_035720905.1. GTDB lineage: Bacteria > Actinomycetota > Actinomycetes > Actinomycetales > Microbacteriaceae > DASTNL01. Next base: position 10,734 of record DASTNL010000047.1, on the reverse strand, counting down.
GCCGCGATCCCGATCAGGACGCCCAGGGCCGTCAGGATCGAGCGCATGGTATGCGTGTGCACCGCGGTCCACGCGGTGTGCAGGGTCTCTAGCCACGTCATCGCGCACCCGCCCGTCCCACCATCGGGTCCGCGGCGTCGGCCTCGAGGACCCGGCCGTCCCGCACCTGTATGGTGCGCTCCGCGTGAGCGGCGACATCCGCCTCGTGCGTGATCAGCACGATCGTGCGACCCGCGTCGTGCAGCTCGTCGAAGAGGGTGAGGATGTCCCGGGTGGCCACCGAGTCGAGGTTCCCCGTCGGCTCGTCGGCCAAGACGATCGTGGGCTCGGTGACGATCGCCCGGGCGACCGCGACCCGCTGCTGCTGGCCGCCGGAGAGCTCGCCCGGCCTGTTGCGCAACCGCTCCCCCAGCCCGACCCTTTCCAACGCCTCACGCGCACGCCGCACCCGCTCCGGCCTCGCGACCCCCGCATACACCATCGGCAGCTCCACGTTGTGCAGCGCCGACAGCGAGGGGAGCAGGTTGAACTGTTGGAAGACGAACCCGATCCGCCGGTTACGAATCCTCGCCAATTCCACCTCGTCCAGATCCTCCACATCCTGGCCGCCCAGCCGATACCGGCCGCGGCTCAAGACGTCCAGGCAGCCCAGAATGTTCATGATCGTCGACTTGCCCGAGCCGCTCGGCCCGACCACCGCGACATAGTCCCCCGCCTCGATGCGCAGGTCGATCCCCCGCAGCGCCTCGAACTCGAGGCTGCCGCTGCGATAGGTCTTGCCCGCGTCGACCAGCTCGATGACCGGGTCACCGGAGGTCGCCGCACCGGCAACAGGCGTCTGTGCCTCAGCCACGGTTGCCCCCGCCGAAGCCACCCTGGCCGCCACCGAAGCCGCCCGCACCGCCGCCGGAGAAGTTACCGCCGCCAGGGAAGCCACCGCCCCCGGAGAAGCCGCGCTGCCCGCCACCGAAGCTGCCGGCCGGGAAACCACCCTGCCCGCCACCTGGCGCACCGCCATCCGAGGAGCCCCGACCGGCCGTCGGAGTGAAGATCTGCAGAGCCACCTGGTCCCCGGCTTTCAGGCCCTTCGTGATCTGCGTGAACTCCCCAGAGGTCTCGCCCGTGGTTACCGGGGTCGTGACCTGCTTGCCGTTCACGATCTTCTGCACGCTCGTGGAGCCTCCGCGGGTCGTCACCGCGAGGCTCGGCACCACAAGAGCGTTCTGAATGCGCTTGTAGACGATCTTCGCGGTCACCGAGACGCCGTCGTAGAGGTCATCGGGGCTCCCGGTCACCGTCACGACGACCGGGTAGGTGGCGGCGCCCGACGACACCGTCGGCAGCAGGCCGATCGAGGAGACCGTGCCAAAGAACGACGGATTGTCATCGGTGGAGAGCTCCACCTGGTCGCCCTTCGCGACCTGCTTCACATCGGCCGCGCTGAGAGACACACTGGTCTGCCACGAGGTGGTTCCCACGATCTCGAACTGCGCACCGGATCCGGCCGAGGACGACGACGTGCTGCTGGAACTGCCCGACCCGACGCCGCCGAACCCGCTGCTCGAAGAGCCCTGACCCGACGACGTCGACCCGGCGGACGAAGACGACGAGGCCCCCGCGGCGTTCGCGTTCGAGGAGCTCGACGCCGTCACGGCGTCGCCGACCTGCAGGTTCGCCGCGGTGACGAGGCCGGCCACGGGCGCTTTCAGGGTCGTCGCCGCTCTCGCCTTCTTCGCCGCGCTCACGGAGGCCTCGGCCTGCTGGAGAGCCGCCTTGTCCGCCGCGATCTTCGCCTGTTGCGCGGTCGTCGCGTCGCCGGCCGCCTCATCGTCGGAGAGCGAGGCCTGGGCTGAGTCGAGGCTCGCCTGCGCGCTCAACAGATTCGCCTGCACGGTCAAGGTGTCGATCGTGGCCAGGGCCTGGCCCTTCTTCACCGTGTTCCCTGCCGCAACCTTGACCGCGGTCACGGTGCCCGAGGCCGCGAAGTTGACATCCTCGTCCACGGTGGGCTGCAGGCTCCCCGTGCCCGAGACCGTCTCCTCCAACGTCTGCGTGGCGGCCTGCACCGTGCGCGTCGCCGCCTCGGCCGGCGCCGCATGCGGCATACCGAAACCGAACCAGTACACCGCGGCGCCGGCCAGGACGACGACGATCGTGCCGGCGATGATCCAAATGCGAGGCCTCAGCCTTCCGCGAAGCGTCCATCGCGCCATAGGTGTGCCCGTAACCTTCCCCTCGTCGGTGAACGGCCTTACCGTACAAGCACCCGACACAGCGCCGTCTATGGCATCCCCATGGCAAGACTGAGAATCTGGGAAGGATGACGAGGGGGGCGTCGAGCAGGCCGACGTGGCCGACAGGTGCGACCGGGCCGGCAGCATCGGGCACCCACGTCGCCTGGAGGGGCGCGACGCGCGGCGGAGACGAAAGAACGGCGGGGCCCTCAGGGGCCCCGCCGTCACGCCGCGTCGGAGTGGGCGTCAGATCGCGTTCACGTCCAGCGGGATGCCCGGCCCGAACGTCGTCGAGACGGTGCCCTTCTGGATGTATCGGCCCTTCGTGGTGGAGGGGCGCAGCCGCACGATCTCGTCGAGGGCCGCCGTGATGTTCTCCGAGAGCTGGTCGCTGCTGAAGCTCGCCTTGCCCACGATGAAGTGGACGTTCGCGTGCTTGTCGACTCGGAACTCGATCTTGCCGCCCTTGATCTCGGTGACCGCCTTCGCCGGGTCGGGGGTGACCGTGCCGGTCTTGGGGTTCGGCATGAGGCCGCGCGGGCCGAGGATCTTGCCCAGCCGGCCGACCTTGCCCATGAGGGCCGGCACGGCGACAGCGGAGTCGAAATCGGTCCAGCCGCCCTGCACCTTGGCGATCAGATCGTCGTCGCCCACCTCGTCGGCTCCGGCAGCGATCGCGGCCTCGGCAGCCGCGCCCGTCGCGAAGACGATGACGCGGGCGGTCTTGCCCGTGCCGTGCGGCAAGATGACGGTGCCGCGCACCATCTGGTCTGCCTTGCGCGGGTCGACGCCCAGCTTCAACGCCACTTCAACGGTGGAGTTGAAGCGGGCCGAGCCGGTCTCGCGTGCCAGGGCGACTGCGTCGCCCGGGGCATAGTAGGTGTCGGCGGCGATCTTCGACGCTGCGGCCCGGTAGGCCTTGGACTTCTTTGCCATGATGTGCCTGCCTCCGCCTACTCGACCGTGATGCCCATGGAGCGGGCGGTGCCCGCGATGATCTTCGACGCCGCGTCGATGTCGTTGGCGTTCAGGTCAGACATCTTCTGCTCCGCGATGCTGCGCACCTGGTCGAGCGTGATCTTGCCGACCTTGCTGGAGTGCGGAGTTCCGGAGCCCTTCGGCACGCCGGCGGCCTTCTTGATCAGCTCGGCGGCGGGCGGGGTCTTCAAGACGAACGTGAAGGAGCGGTCTTCGTAGACGGTGATCTCCACCGGTATGACGTTGCCGCGCTGCGACTCGGTGGCCGCGTTGTAGGCCTTGCAGAACTCCATGATGTTCACGCCGTGCTGGCCGAGCGCCGGGCCGATCGGCGGGGCGGGGTTGGCGGCGCCGGCCTGGATCTGAAGCTTGATCAGACCCGAGACCTTCTTCTTCGGTGCCATTTCTCTCTCTTTCTCGATCGAACATCCGCAGATGCTCTCCCGCGGCCCGGGATCTCCGGGCGGCGGTGCAGGCGGGGAGCATCGTGGCCCCCGCCCGGGGTGTTACAGCTTGGTGACCTGGTCGAAGCTCAATTCGACCGGGGTCTCGCGTTCGAACAGCGAGACGAGCACGGTGAGCTTGCCACTCTCGGGTTTGATCTCGCTGATCGTGCCGGGCAGCCCGGCGAACGACCCGTCCTTGATGGTGATGGTCTCCCCGATCTCGAAGTCGACCTCCGCGGCGAGGGTGCGCGCCGCGCCCCCGCGGCCTCCCACGGCCCCCGCCTTCGCGGTCGGCTGCACCTGCACGAGGGACTTCAGCATCTCGAACGCCTCGTTGAAGCGCAGCGGCGTCGGGTTATGGGCGTTGCCGACGAAGCCCGTCACGCCGGGCGTGTGTCGCACCATCGACCAGCTGTCCTCGTTCAGTTCCATGCGCACGAGAACGTAGCCGGGCACCCGCACACGGGTGACCATCTTGCGTTGGCCGTTCTTGATCTCGACGACGTCTTCCATCGGCACCTCGACCTGGTAGACGTAGTCCTCCATCTCCATCGAGACCATGCGGCCTTCGATGTTCGACTTCACCCGGCGCTCGAAACCGGCATACGAGTGAATGACGTACCACTTGCCCGGCTTCATGCGCAGCTCGGTGCGGAACTCCTCGTAGGGGTCGGCCTCATCGTCTGCCGCGTCAGCATCCGGCTCGGAGCCCTGTGCCTGTGCGACCGCGTCGAGTGCCGCGTCGAGGCCCCGCTCCACCGGGTCGGCGCCGGCCGGCGCCTCTCGGGAGGTCGTGACCGGCGCGGTCGCCGTAGCCTCAGCACCGTCCTGCTCTGTCTCAGACACTGATCTTCTACCTACCCATTCACTCTCATGCTCATGTGTTCACGCCACGCGCCCGGCCCGATCACGATCCGCCGAACGCCCACACCACGACCATGCCGAAGATCCAGTCGAAAAGCGCCACGATGCCGACCATCACGATGACGAACGCCAGCACGACGATGGTGAAGTTGACGAGTTCGCTACGCGTCGGGGTCGTAACCTTGCGCAGCTCGGCCATCACCTCGTGGAAGAACCGGATGATGCGGGCGAAGAACCCCTGCGACGCCGCCGCATCGCCGCGCGTGCGCCGTGCGACGACGTCTTCGCCGGGTTCATCGACTGCTCTCCGGGCCACCTGGTCACACCTTTCGTGGTTCGGCACCGCTCGTGCCGACGTGCAGGGCGGGCAGGACTCGAACCTGCAACCTGCGGTTTTGGAGACCGCTGCTCTACCAATTGAGCCACCGCCCTATGCCGCTACCCGCCCTGTGGCATGCTCACACACGTCACAGCGACCCAGGCCGCGTCATTCCGGCCGACCGCCGCTGCTTGTTCGCTCCCCTTCTCAGTCGGCATCTCCCAGCCGAAAAATGGGCGCGAACAAGTATCGAACAGTCAACCGGCCTGCCTAGTCTACGGGAGCGCGTCGCGCATGGCAAAGGAGCGACGACCTCGCAGCACGGCGAAAAGCCTGCCGACAAAGTAGAGCAGCGCGCTCACCGCCGTGACGAAGAAGCCGACCGGCCAGTCGGTGGCGTAGGCCAACGCGACGGAGACCCACACCGTGACGAGCGCGAACGCCACCGCGAGCGCGATCGCGCGGCCCGGGCGAGACACGAAGAATCCTGCCGCGGCCGGCGGGCCGACCAAGAGCGCGAACATCAAGAGTGCCCCGACGACCGGCACGCTCATCGTCGTCGCGCAGGCGAGGATCAGCCCGAACATCACAGAGACGGCCTGCGTGCTGACGCCGCGCGGGGCCGCCATGTCGGGTAGCACAGAGGCCAAGAGCAGCGGCCGGTACAGCAGCGCGACAGTGGCGAGGCACACGAGGCCGAGCAGGAGGATCGGCACGATCTCGGCGCCGGAGACGCCCAGCACCTGCCCGAACAGCAGCGCGAACACCTCGGCGGAATACTGGTTCGACCGGCTGAGAAAGAAAACGCCGAGCCCGAGCATCATGACGAGCGGCAACGCGGTGACGACGTCGCTGCGCGCGCGGCGGCCGAGGAACGAGATGGTGAGCGCGCCGCCGGCGGCGAACAGCCCCAGGCCGAGGAGAGGGTCAATGCCGACGAGCACGGCGCCGGCCGCGCCCGCGAACGCCCCGTGAGGAATGGCGTGCGCCAGAAAAGAGTTGCCGCGCGCGACGACGAAGAAGCCGACGACACCCGCCACGACGGCGATGATCGTGCCTGCCACCCAGGCGTTCGTCATGAACGGCGCAAACATCAGACTCCCGCCTTGAGGGGCCGAGGCGCGGCCGGGCGAGCGCCGGCGTGCGCGGCTGCGTGCCGGCGCCCCAGCGCCGCGCCTAATCGCACCCCGAGGTAGACGAGAAAGATGAGGGCGACGATGCAGAAGCTGACCGGCCAGTTGCCCTGCCGGCCCGTCCAGTAGTAGCTCTCGTACGAGACGAGGCAGCCCGCCCAGGTGATCGCCAGGGCGAGGCCGGCGGAGAGCAGCACCGCGCGGCCGAAGCGCCGGGTGACGAGGAGCGCCGTCGCCGCCGGCCCGATGAGGAGGCCGGTGGAGAGGATCGCCCCGATCGTCAGCGACGACAGCTCGACCGCGAGGGCGAGCGCTACGAGGAACAAGACTCCGGTGAGGCGCACGGGCACGCCGCGGGCCGCCGCGAGGTCGCGGTCGACGGATTCGACGAGCAGCCACCGGTAGCACACGACGACGACGACGAGGGCGAGCACGCTCAAGCCGACGACCACGGGGATGACCGCCGGATCAATGACGAAGAGCGAGCCGAAAAGCACCGACACGGCGGCATTGCTGGAGCCGCCCACCGTCGTGCCCCAATACAGGAAAAGCGCGGTCACCCCCATGCCGAACGCGAAGACGACACCTGTCGCGACGTCGCGCCCCTGCAGGCGGCGCACGCCGATCGACTCCATGAGAAGGGCGGCAATGATGCCCGCGCCGACGAACCCCCAGACTTGGCTGAGGCCGATGAGGAACGCGCCGGAGCCGCCGACCGCACCGAGGTCGGCGAGGGCGTGCCCGGCGAACGATTGCCCCCGCACGACGGTGAAGACACCGACGATGCCGGTTATGACGGCCACGAACCCGCCGACGATGAGCGCCGTGTGCACGGTCGGGCTGGCGAGAAAACCCGTCACGGCGGCCGGCGCCATCACGGGCGGCCCTGCCCACCCGTGGAACCGAAGGCCGTGTCGTGGTGCACCTCGTCGGCCGGCGCGGCGTCGTCGCCGGCGATGACCAGTACCCGGCCCTTAGCGTGGATGACGCTGATGGGTCGCCCGTAGAGGCGGGTGAGCACGTCGCCGCGCACCACCTCGGCCGGCGCCCCGGTGGCGGCACGGCCGCCGGCCAGGTAGACGACGCGATCCATGACCGGCAGAAGAAGGTTCATGTCGTGCGCGGTCATGACGATCGCGACCGGGCGGGTGTGGCGCAGGCGGTCGAGAAGAGCGACGATGTCGTGCGCACTCGCCGGGTCGAGGTTGGCGAGCGGCTCGTCGAGCAGGAGCAGCGCGGGGTCACTGATAAGAGCGTGCGCGAGAAGCACCCGCTGCTGCTGCCCGCCGGAGAGCTCGCCGACGCGCCGGTCGCCGAACTCGGCCGCGCCCACGGCGCGAAGGGTCTCGTCGACGCGTTCCCGCATGGCGGCGCGGCCGCGCAGCCGGAGCCCCGGTCGGCCGCCGTCGAGCCCGAGGGCGACGACATCGCGGGCGCGCAGGGGCGCCTCCGGGTCGAGAGCCACCTTCTGCGGCAGATACCCCACGCCACGGCCGTGCCGGGCATCTGTCAGGAGGCCGGCGCCATCCGGCCGCATGACCTCCCCGGAACCCGGCGACAAGACGCCGAGCAAAACCCGCAAGAGCGTCGTCTTGCCGGCGCCGTTCGCGCCGATCAGCCCGACGAACTCCCCCGCGCCGACCGTCAGGTCGACACCGTCGAGAATGCTCCTGCCGGCGAGGGCGACATGGATGTCTCGGGCCACGAGCACGGCGCCCGCCGCCGGCTCCCGTGCCTCGGCTGTGCCCGCCCCGCCGGGCATGACCATGGCTCTTCGTGCCTTCACCGATCCCCCGCTCCTCTGCACGAGACGCCCCGCGCGCGGCCCGTCGTCTTCACCGCTTGTCCGTGGAGGCACCGGTCTCGATCGCGACGCGAAGCGCCTTCAGCGTCGCCTCCATCCACCCCTGGTAGTGGTAGCCGGCGGGCATCGTCTCGGAGACGCCCACCACGGGGATACCGTTCGCGCGCGCGACCCGCAGGAACCGCTCGGTGACCTGGTCGGTCACCTGCCTGTTGTAGAGGAGCGCCTTGACCTTCTTGCCGGTGAGCAGGGCGTTCTGCAGGGCGGAGTCCTGCGGCGAGGGGTCGGTGTCGTTCATGATGGCGGCCTGCAGCGACCACGGCGTCTCGACGTCTACCCCCGCCGCCTTCAGCAGGTCGTCGGCCACCGGCTCGGTGACGGCGACGGGCGTGCCCGCGTGGGTGCTGCGAAAGGCGGCCAGCTGGTCCCCCCACGTCTTCATCGAGGCGTCGAACGTCGCCAGGTTCTTCGCGAAGTAGGCCTTGTGCGAGGGGTCGATGCGGCCGAGGCTCGCGGCGATGCGCTTCGCCACCGCCGGCATCGTCTTCGGGTCGTACCACAGGTGCGGATTCGCCGTGTCGTTCGGCAGTCCGAGCACGTCTTGGGCGGTGATGACGATGCGATCCTTGCTGGGCGAGGCGCTCTCCAGCTTGGTCATGAAGTCGTCGTAGCCGAGCCCGTTCTGCACGACGATCCGGGCGGCGCTGAGGTCCTTCGCCACGCTCACGCTCGCCTCGAACGTGTGGGGGTCGGTGTTCGGGTTCTGGATGATCGCCGTCGCGGTCACGTACTTACCGCCGATCTGCGCGGCCACATCGGAGTACTGGTTCTCTGCCCCGACGACGAGGATCCTGTCTGCCCCGCCCCCGGCGCCGGCTCCCATTCGACCGACGAGCCCTTCGGCCGGAGCACAGCCGGCGAGGCCCGCCACGACGGCGATCGCCGCTAGGCCGGCGGCCATCATCTTCCCGATACGCACTGCCGCCCCCTTTTTCTATGACCACGCGCCATCACCACGACGCCGTCACCGTTACACAACTCCCCGGTGCCGCCACCACGCCGTGCTGCCGGCACCCTGTTTCGGGCCCCGTACCTCGGCGCCATATCGGGCCTGCCGCAAGAGGGGCCTGCCGGGTACCCACGGGCACCGGAACCCCTCGCGTCAGACATGCGCGTCGGAATCCTGCTGTCGAGAACCTTTCTCAATACAGACAGAGACTACGCCGCTACCGGCGATAACGCTAATCGTAATGATTACAACTAAGCATTGTGACAGGCCGCCGGTGCCGGCATGCACGGCCCGCCTCGCGGAACCCCGTGCGCGTCAGACCGGGCGCCGGACGGCGGGGCCCCTCGACGCAGGCGGCCCGGCACACACGGCACACGGCCGCCGCCCTCCCGGCCTGAAAGCGTCAGTGTGCTTCGTCACCACGACGGGAGACGTCAGCGTGCTTCGCCACCCCGACCGGAAGCGTCAGTGTGCCTCGTCACCACGACCGGAGGCGCGGCAGTCGGCACACACGCCGAAGACGTCGACGACGTGCCGCACGCGCGTGAAGCCGTGCTCGGCGGTGACGGCATCGACCCATTCCTCGATCGGAGCCTCGATCTCGATCGTGCGGCCGCACGAGACGCAGTAAAGGTGGTGATGGTGCTCCTCGCCGCAGAAACGATAGAGCTGCACATTCGGCTCCGCCTGCAGAACGTCGGCCTCGCCGCTCTCGGCCATCTCGTTGAGGTTGCGATAAACGGTCGCCAGACCGAGCGTCACGCCGTCGTCGCGCAGCGCGGCGTGCAGGTCTTGCGCGCTGACGAACGAATCGGAGTGCTCCAAGGCGGCGCGGATCGCAGCCTTCTGCGCCGTGTGCCGGTGGGCCCTGCCGGGGGCATGCGAGTCAGGCACCACGTTCTCCTCCCAGGCCTCGCAGACGGCGGGTTCCCTTCAACTTTAGCGAGAACCCGACCATGACGGCCGGGTCACGCCCGCCGGGCCGTCATGACGATCGCGCCGAGATTGTCGCGATACCGGCGAAAGACGTTCCACATCTGCGTGATGCGTGGAATGACCGACGGGTGCGCGAGGCAGCGCGCGGTGAACAGGGTCGAGCCCCAGACTCCTTCGTCGGAAAGGAAGGTGGGGATGTCGAGAAGGAGCATCTTGCCGGTCTCCTCCGTCTGCACCTCGAACCCGCCTTCTTCGACGAGCCGGCGCCATTCGCTGACCGTCAGCGGGCGGGCGCCGACCCGCAGAACCTTCGTCAAGGTGCGCTCGATGTCGTCTTTGGCAGCCTCTGACAGCGTGTCGGGGGTGAGCAGCAGCTCGTGGATGCCGTACCGGCCGCCCGGCCGCAGGAGGCGCGCGGCTTCGGCGACGATCGCGGTCTTGCGCCTGGCGGGTTCCAAGGTCAGCAGGGCCTCGCCGTAGAGCACGCTGGCCGCGCCGTCGGCAAGGCCCGTCTTGTGCACGGGGCCGACGACGACCTGCTCCTCGTCGCGGGTGAGGAGGCGACGCACGCGGGCTGCCTCCGCCGGGCCCCGCTCGATCGCGAGGTACGAGTGCGGATGGGCCGCGAGGGTGCGCTGCGTGGTGACGCCGAGCCCCGGCCACAGGTCGACGACATCGTCGCGTTCCCCAACCTGCAGGGCGCCGAGCATGTGCAGCGACGGCGTCAGGCCGCCCGGCCGCATGACCTTCTTGCCGAGCCTGCCCAGCATCCAGTGCGCGGGCATGCGCGCCAGGGGGACGTCGCCTCCCAGAAGCGGCGTCTTCTCCGTGGCGGCCGGTGCCGCCCCGGCCCCGCCCGCCACGGTCACGGGGCGGCCCTCGGGCCGCGGCGCGGTGAGCCCCGCCGACACGGCGCGGGGCGCGGCGGAGGCGACGCGGTCGGTGGAGATCTCGCCGGGAACGGAAGTCGTCATGCGGTTAGTTTAGGCATACCTAATTGTTCATCTCCAG
>DASTNL010000046.1:0-4745 GCA_035720905.1 Microbacteriaceae bacterium | reverse complement strand
CGGCACGGCGCAGGATTTCCGGGGCGCCCGCCACGCCGGGGCGACGCCGGGCCACGGCACCCCGGCGCTGCCCCGAACCGCCTGTATGCGTCACCGTTCGAACCTGTTGCCGAGCACGAGGATCAGGAGCGGCCCGCCGAGGAGCGTCGTCCATACGCCCGCCGGCACCTCCAACGGCGTGAAGACGACGCGCCCCAAGAGGTCGGCGGCGGTGAGCAGCACGGCGCCAATCACGAGCGCCGCGGGCAACACCCGTCGGGTGTCTCCCGTGCCGACCAGGCGCCTGGCGACGTGGGGTGCGAGCAACGCGACGTAGCCGATCGGCCCGCAGACGGCCACGACCGCGCACACCGCCGCGACCGCGAGGATCAAGGTCGTGACGCGCAGCGCTCCGACCCGCACGCCGAGGCCGACGGCCGCAGTCTCGCCGACCCTCAGCAGGCTGAGCCTGCCGGCAAGCGCGAACGCGGCCGCGACGACCGCCAGCCACGGTGCGATGAGCCCGGCTTGAAGCCAGCCGCGGCCTTGTAGCGTGCCGACGAGGTAGCTGTAGAAGAGCGCGGCATTCGCCTGGCTGCCGAGGCTGATGAGCGTCGTGATGACGGCGTTCAGGAGCGCCGAGACGGCGACACCGATGAGTATGACGCCGAGGGCGTTGCGTTGGAAACGCGCGCCCCAGACGACGACGCCGCCGCCGAGCGCGCCGCCTGCGAGCGCGAGCCAGACCTGCAGCGCAGGCGGCACGGGCAGCGCGAGCGTGATGATGACGGCCATGACGGCCGCGGAGCCGGAGGAGACGCCGAGCAGTTCGGGGCCGGCAAGCGGGTTGCGCATGACGTCTTGCAGAAGCAGCCCGGCCAGGGCGAGGAGCGCCCCGCCCTCGGCCCCCACGACGAGTCGCGGCAGCCGTGAGCCGACGACGAGGGCGTGCACGGTCGGGCTGCCGCCGCCGGCCAGGGCCCGCGCCACCTGGCCGAACCCCAGGTCGGGAATGCCGAGCACGAGATCCGCCGCGGCGAGGACGAGGAGACCCGCGAGCGCGACGCCTGCGACGAGCCCCGGCCGCGGCCTGCCTCGCTCCGGCCGGGCGATGCCCGTCGTGCGGGCCGGGGCGGCGGCGCTCACCGCTTCGTGTGCGGATACAGGAGCGGCATCGCCTGGTCGAGGATTTCCTTCAGGCCGAGCCCGCCACGGTCGTCGTGCCAGACATCCGGATCGACGTCGTACACGCGGTGGTCCTTCACCGCTTTCAACTGCCGCCACAGCGGATCGGCCGCCATCTGAGAGGACAGCGACGGCGCGTGCGGGTTGGCCAGCCGGGCAAGCGACTCGACGAAGATGACGTCGGGGTTGACCTTGAGGATGTCTTCCAGCGAGAGCGACATGCCTTGCGCCCCGCTGCCGCCCCACGGGTATTTGCTGACCTGGGCGAGCACGGAGGCGGAGGGGTCGTCGACAGTCGGCACCTGGAAGCTCGATGCTGACTGCCCCCAGATAATGAGCGAGGTCTGATCGTCGGGCGAGGCCCCCCGCGCACGGGCCAGGTCAGCCGTGAACGAGGCGACGTCCTTGTCGGCGACCGCCTGACGGCCGGCCAGGATGCCGAGGTTGCGGAAGTCTTTCATCGCCTGCCGGTAGCCGCCGGAACGGGTGACGAGGTACATCGGCGCCACGCCCTTCAACGCCGGCTTGATCTCGGCGTGCGGATAAGCGTCGCCGACGACGAGGTCGGGGCGGAAGGCGATGATGCCTTCGACGTCGGGTTTGCTCCAGGTTCCGCCGATCTGCGTGAGGCCCCCGCCTGTCGTGCGCCCGAAGAGGCTTTTCACGAAGAGCGGCTCGCTGGAGTCGTAGGCGATGTGTGGCACGCCGAGGTCGTGAAGCACCTCGATCGACGACGGGTCTAGGGCCACCACGCGTGTGGCCGGCCGGGAAAGGCTCACCTTCGCGCCGGTTCCGTCGACGACGGAGACCGCCCGGCCCTGGGCGCCGGCGGAAGGGTGCGAGGAGGCCGCAGGCTGCGCGGCGGCCTGCCCGTCGCCGGCGGAGCAGCCGGCCAGGGCGAGAAGAGGCACGGCCAGAACCGCCGCAGCGCTCAGAACCCGCCGTAACGATCCAGCCATCCGTTATTTCACCCGATCCTTCGCTCTCGCAGGGCCGGATCCGGCCCGAACGCCCGCGAGACGACTCTACAACTAGTAGAGCAGACGGCACGATGTTCGCGGCGCATCCATGGGAACACAGGCGAAGGCCACCGATCTTCACACTCTCATCCGGCCGATAGCAGCCGCCCGTACACTCGACAAGCTGTAGAGTCGTGGCGTCGATCGGGAATCGGAGGGTCAGGTGCAGACGGATCCGGTCAGCGCCGAATGGCTCGGCCTCGATCAGGACCCCGTGCGCCCCGCCCCGCCCCGCCCCCGCATGGATCTGCGGCGGCTGTGGCCGCTGCCGGCCGCGGCGGCGCCCGTGGCGATCGTCGTCGCCACCGTCGCGATCCTCGGCCCCACGCCCTACCGGCTGCTGCACGACCAGGAGCCCGGCCTCGCCACCTCGATGCTGAGCGCCCTCTTGCGCCTCTCCAACGACGCCTCGTGCGCGGTGACCCTCGGCAGCCTCGCCGTCGCGGCCTTCGTCTTGGCCAGAAAGTCGCGCACCGGCATCAACCTCGACCGCGACCTCGCCGTCGCACGCGTCGCCTCCATCGTCTGGCTCGTCGGCTCGGCCCTGTCGATCGGCGTCGACGGCGCCGACCAGGAGGGGCTCTCCCTCAGCAAGCTCTTCACGCCAGGCGCCCTCGGCTACCTGATCACGGCAAGCTACCTGCCGGGCGCCTGGATCGCCTCGACCTGCTGTGCAGGCGTCGTCTTCGTCGCCTCGTGGCTGGTGCACCGCTGGACCTCCGTGGCCTTCCTCGCGGCCGTCACCGCGCTCGCGGGCCTCGCCCCCGTCATGGTCGGCCAGGTTTTGGTCGGCCCGAACCACGACTTCGCCTCCGACGCGACGATCTTCGCGACCCCGGCGGCCGCGATCCTTTTTGGCGCGCCCGTGGCGATGCTCGCACGCTGGCACGCGGTCGGCCCGCCGGGGCCGCAGACGATCCGGCGTCTTCGGCGCCTCGTCTTCTGGTGCGCGGGCGTGGCGGCCGCCGGCGACGGCATCACGTACTGGGTGCAGTCGGCGGGCCGCCCGCTGACGAGCGCCACCGGCCTGCTCTTTCTGCCCCGGATCATCGTGCCGCTCGCCGCCGTGGCGATATTTTTCGTCATACCGCGGCGGCTGCGGCGAGGCCTTCGGCGCTTCCAGCTTGCCGGCCTCGCGGCCGCGTGCGCCCTGGCACTCGGGGTGACGGATGCGATGGTGCGCATCCCGCCGCCGGTGTTCTTCGGGCCGACCGACGCGCAAGACCAGTACCTCGGCTACAGCGTCAACGCCCCGCTGAATCCTGCGAGCCTCTTTCTCGGCGCGCGCGTGAACATCCTCTTTCTCGTGATGGCCGTCGCGGGCGTCGCGTGCTATCTCGGCTGGTTGCGCACGTTGCGTCGCCGAGGTGAGAGCTGGCCGGCGGGGCGCACCGTGGCATGGCTCCTCGGCTGGGCGGGTGTCGTCGTGACGACATCCAGCGGGGTCGGCCCCTATTCGGCGGCCTCGTACGCGGTGCACATGGGGCTGCACATGAGCCTCAACATGCTCTGCCCGCTGCTTCTCGTCTTGGGCGGCCCGGTGACCCTCGCCTTGCGGGCGCTTCGCACCCATGCGCCATCGGAGCACGCGGGGGCGCGTGAATGGCTCGAGGCCCTGCGGCACTCACGATTGAACAAGATCGCGACCAACCCGATGCTGATCCTCGGCGTCTTCGTCGGCTCGTACTACGCGATCTACCTGACCCCGTTCTTCGGCTGGGCCATGCGTTATCACTGGGCACATCAGGCGATGACCGTCGAATACCTGGAGATCGGGTACGCGTTCTTCGCCCTCGTGATCGGCGTCGACGAGGCGCCCCGGCCGCTGCCTCATCTCGGCAAACTCGGCCTGGTGTTGGCGGCGATGCCGTTCCACGCCTTCTTCGGCGTGATCGTCATGACAGCCAAGGCTCCCCTGGCCGGCCTGTACTTCCATTACCTCGACCCGGTGTGGCTCGGCAATCTCATGCACGACCAGCAGGTCGCCGGCGCGATCGCCTGGAGCGCCAGCGAGGTGCCGCTTCTCGTCGTCGTGATCCTTCTCGTGGCACAGTGGACGAGACAGGATGCGCGCTCTGCCGCCCGGGCCGGTGTCGGCATCGAGGCCTCGCGCGCCGACGCCGCATACGATCAGATGCTCGTAAGACTCGCCGAACGTCGAGCCGCCGACCCGGTGGCCGCCCGGGCGGCCCCTCGACCGAACGAGAAGGGGGAGCCGCCGCGATGACGACATCCAGTCCCATGACACGCACCGAGACCGCGGCAGCCGACGAAGGCTTCGAGCTCGACATCGGCGGCATGACATGCACGGCCTGCGCGAACACCATCGAGCGCCGCCTGAACCGCCTCGACGGCGTGAGCGCCACGGTCAACTTCGCGACCGAACGCGCGATCGTCGCAGGCCGCGGCCGCGAGCACGCGGCCCTGGCGATCGCCGCCGTGGAGAAGGCCGGCTACACGGCCGCCGTGCACACCCCGGGCGACGACACGTGGAGCATGCGGGCGGCGCAGATGCGCACCGCGTCGCTGCGCCGGCGCCTCGCCGTGTCGGCCGTGCTGGCG
>DASTNL010000045.1:0-4397 GCA_035720905.1 Microbacteriaceae bacterium | reverse complement strand
GCGCCGTTCATGAAGTCGCCGAACTGCGCCTCCCACATGACGAGCGCGTCCGGCCTCTCGACCGAGTAGCCATACTCGTAGGCGACCGCCGAATATTCTGAGAGAAGCGAGTCATAGATCCAGGTGCGGGCCTGGTTGTCGCTGAGGTTCGCGAGCGGCAGCCATTCCTGGCCGTTCTCTCGATCGTGCATGACCGCGTGGCGTTGCACGAAGGTGCCGCGGCGAGAGTCTTGGCCCGCCATGCGCACAGGGGTGCCTTCCAGGAGCAGGGACCCCAGGGCGAGCATCTCGCCGAAGGCCCAGTCGATCTTGCCGTTCCGGCTCATCTCCTGCCGCCGGGCCAGCACCCTCGCCACCTTGGAGTGCACCGTGAACCCGGCGGGCGGGTTGTTGAACGCGTCGCCGATCGTGTGCAGCACCTCTTCGCCGACCCCGGTCGACTCCGGCTCTTGCCGTTCCTGCGCGCCGGCCTGCGTCTCGGGCAGCACGATGGGTATCGAGTGGGTCTGGGCCGCGTGGGTCTCGGCGAAGGCACGCTCGAGGCGGTCTTGGAAGTCTTGGTGCGCCTGGTCGTATTCTTCTTCGGTGATGTCGCCGCGGCCGATCAACGCCTCGCTGTACAGCTTGCGTACGCTGCGTTTCTGGCCGATGAGGTTGTACATGAGCGGTTGCGTCATCGACGGGTCGTCGCCCTCGTTGTGGCCGCGCCGGCGGTAGCAGACCAGGTCGATGACGACGTCTTTCTTGAACTGCTGCCGGAAGGCGAACGCCAACTCGCCCACCCGCACGACCGCCTCCGGGTCGTCGCCGTTGACGTGGAAGATGGGCGCCTGGATCGCCTTGGCCACGTCGGTCGAGTAGACGGACGTGCGTCCCTCGTTCGGCGAGGTCGTGAAGCCGATCTGGTTGTTGATCGTGATGTGGATGGTGCCGCCGATGCGGTACGGCCGCAGCTGAGACATCTGCAACGTCTCGCTGACGACGCCCTGGCCGGCGAGCGCCGCGTCCCCGTGGATGAGGATGGGCAGCGTCGTGAAGGTGCCGGCCGGCCGGTGGTCTTGCTTGGCCCTGACGATACCTTCCAAGACGGCGTCGACCGCCTCGAGGTGGGAGGGGTTCGCAGCGAGGTAGATCGGGATCTGCGTGCCGTCGGCGGCGGTGAACGTGCCCTCCGTGCCCAGATGGTATTTGACGTCGCCGGAGCCGGCGTCGCCGCCCGTCTCGGTGGTGCCCTCGAACTCACGGAAGATCTGGCCGTAGGTCTTGCCCGCGATGTTCGTCAAGACGTTCAGCCGGCCGCGGTGTGCCATGCCGATGCCGACGCCGTCGAGGCCGGCATCCGCCGCGCCTTGCAGGATGCGGTCGAGCAGCGCGATCGTCGACTCGCCGCCCTCCAGGCTGAACCGCTTCTGCCCGACGTACTTCGTCTGCAGGAACGTCTCGAACGCCTCCGCCTGGTTGAGCTTGCCGAGAATGTGCAGCTGCTCGTCGTGGGTCGGCTTGGCGTACGGCTTCTCGACATGCTCCTGGATCCAGGCCCGTTCGGCCGGGTCGTCGATGTGCATGTATTCGATGCCGGTCGTGCGGCAGTACGAGTCGCGCAGCACGCCGAGAATGTCGCGCAACGACATCCGTGTGCGGTCGTTACCACCCAGCCGGCCGGCGACGAACGTGCGGTCGAGATCCCAGAAGGTGAGGCCGTGGGTCGCGACGTCGAGGTCGGGGTGGGAGCGCTGGCGGTATTCGAGCGGGTCGACGTCGGCCATCAAGTGCCCGCGCACTCGGAAGGAGTTGATGAGTTCTTGCACCCGCGCTGTCTTGTCCACCGCGCTGGCCAGGTCGACGCTGATGTCGGGGGCCCAGCGGATCGGCTCGTAGGGGATGCGCAGCGCGGCGAAGATGTCTTCGTAGAAGCGGTTCTCGCCGATGAGCAGGCCGTGCAGGATCTTCAGGAACTCGCCGCTGGCAGCGCCCTGGATGACGCGGTGGTCGTAGGTGCTCGTCAGGGTGATCGTCTTGCCGATCGCCATGTTCGTGAGGGTCTTGGTGCTGGCGCCTTGGAACTCGGCCGGGTAGGCGAGAGCGCCCGCGCCGATGATGCAACCTTGACCTGCCATGAGGCGGGGTACCGAATGGACCGTGCCGATGCCGCCCGGGTTCGTCAGCGAGATCGTCGTGCCCGCGTAGTCGTCGGCGGTGAGCTTGCCGTCTCGCGCCCGGGAGACGAGGTCTTCGTAGGCGGCGAGGAACTCGCCGAAGCCCATCGTGTCGGCCCGTTTGATGCTCGGCACGACCAGCGCCCGTGACCCGTCTGCCTTCTTCACGTCGATCGCGATGCCGAGGCCCACATGTGCCGGGGAGACGATGGAGGCCTTGCCGTCGACCTCGGCATAGTGCACGTTCTGGCCGGGGAACGTCTTGATCGCCTGGATCATCGCCCAGCCGATGAGGTGGGTGAACGAGACCTTGCCGCCGCGATTGCGGCGCAGATGGTTGTTGATGACGATGCGGTTGTCGATCATCAGCTTGGCCGGTATGGTGCGCGCGCTCGTCGCGGTCGGGACCGCGAGGCTTTGGTCCATGTTCTTGGCGAGCGCCTTCGCCATGCCCCGCAGCGGCCGGGTGTCTCCGGCCTCGTCCGAATCCTCCTGCCCGGCGGCCTTCGGGGCGCTGACCGGCACGTCGGCGGGCACGGGCTGCGGCTTCGGCGCCACCGAGGTCGTGCGGGCGACCGGCTGCGTCGCCGGCCGTGCCGGCGACGGGGAAGCAGGAACGGCCGGCCTCACCGGGGCCGACGCCGCAGGGCTGGGCGCCGCGGCCGGCCTGCGGGCGGGGGACGACGGGGCTGTCAACGGGGAGCGGTAGTTCTCGAGGATCGGCCACCATGACGGGTCGACCGCGTTCTTGTCGGCGACGTATTGTTCATACATCTCTTCGACGAGCCATTCATTGGCGCCGAATCTGCTGGTTACACCATCGTTGGTGCCGGTACCGGTCAATTGGCTCGACAAGCCGATCGCCCACTCTCTCCCGTTGATCCAGTTGCTGTGTGGCGAGGCATGAAGCCGCCCCACTTCAGGGCATCAGCCTAATCCATCGGCCTGGCCGGAAGTCGTGGGACCGGCCCTCCCGCAGCCGTGACGGTACCGTGTTCGCATGCGCTTCTACGACGCCACGCCGACCTATGACTTGACGTATTCTGACGTGTTCCTGGTGCCCGGGCATTCCGACGTGACGAGCCGGCTCGACGTCTCGCTCGCGCCGGAAGACGGCAGCGGCCTGACCACCCCCATCGTCTCGGCGAACATGAACTCGGTGACCGGCCGACGGCTTGCCGCGACCATGGCACGGCGGGGCGGCATCGGGGTGCTCCCGCAAGACATGCCCGTCGAAGAGCTCGCGGAGGCGATCCGGTGGGTCAAGGAGCAGCCGGTCGCCTTCGACACGCCGTTCTTCTTCGACGAGGACCAGACCGTGTTCGATGCCAGGCAGCGCCTCGCGCCGGCCGACGGGCAGGGGCTCGTCGTGCGCGACGCCGAAGGGCGGCTCGTCGGCTGCGTCGCGGCCACGAGGCTCGCGACCGCCCTGGCGGACGCCCGGCTGGGAGACCTCGCGCAGGGGCCCACCGCGACGCTCGACGCGGCACGGATCCCGGACGGCCGGGCCGCGTTCGACGCGATGACCGAGGCGGAGGTCGACTTCGCCCCGGTGGTGAGCGAGGGCACGGTGGTCGGCACCATGAGCCTCACGAGCGCGCTGCGCTCGACGCTGTACGCGCCGGCGCTCGATGCGACGGGACGTCTCCGGGTGGCCGCCGCCGTCGGGGTGAACGGCGACGCCGCCGCCAAGTCGCGGTTGCTCCAGGCGGCCGGGGTGGACATGATCGTCGTCGACACGGCGCACGGCGACCAAGACGCGATGTTGCGCGCGGTGGGGCAGGTCGCGCGACTCGACCTGGGCCTGCCGATCGTGGCCGGCAACGTCGTCACGGCGGGCGCGGTGCGCTCGCTCGTCGCCGCGGGCGCGAGCATCGTCAAGGTCGGGGTGGGGCCGGGCGCGATGTGCACGACCCGCATGATGACCGCGGTGGGCCGCCCGCAATTCTCGGCGGTGCTGGAGACTGCCGAGGCCGCCCGCGCGGCCGGTGCGAGCGTCTGGGCCGACGGCGGCGTTCGCTACCCGCGCGATGTCGCGCTCGCGCTCGCGGCCGGCGCCTCGGCCGTCATGATCGGCTCCTGGTTCGCCGGCACGGTGGAGGCGCCCGGGGTTTTGCGCACCGACCGCGACGGCCGGCTCTACAAGGAGAGCTGGGGGATGGCCAGCACGAAGGCCGTCCAGGCGCGTTTCGGCCGGCTCGGCGCCTACGAGCTGGCCCGCAAGACCCTCTTCGCGGAGGG
>DASTNL010000044.1:0-18156 GCA_035720905.1 Microbacteriaceae bacterium | reverse complement strand
TCGCGGGGATCTGCGGCGGGATTTCGGCGATGATCCTTCTGGGGCGGTTAGGCTCCGCGACACCGACGGGCGGCACAGGGTTAGAGCTCCAGGTTATTGCAGCTGTCGTCATTGGCGGTACCAGCCTGTTCGGTGGCAAAGGTAGCATGCTCGGAACATTCTTTGGCGTGCTGCTGATCGGTGTGATTAACAATGGGCTCACACTGATCAACGTGAGCCCGTTCTGGGTTCAGTTTGTACAAGGTGCGTTGATCTTCGTAGCGATCGTGCTGGACTCCTTTAACACCCACCGATTGGCGCGGTCGACGTCACGAGACAACTGAGTGGGTGGTGAGTGGCGTTCTAAGGTGCCGGCCCGGCCGGGCCGAGTAGGTAGTGGAGGAGAAATGGCACAGAAGTTGCTGGGTAAGGTCGCGATCGTCACGGGCGCGGCACAGGGAATGGGCCGTGCGATCACCCGGCTGTTCGCCGAAGAGGGCGCCACGGTGTACGCGGGCGACATAAACGCTTTCGAGGGCGAGGCGGCCCCCGGTGTTATCCCGGTTCATCTCGACGTGGCGAACGAAGGCTCGTGGCAAGGTCTTCTCGACCGGGTGAGTGGCGAGCAGCAGCGGCTCGACGTCTTGGTCAACAATGCGGGCGTGATCGCCTACGAGCCGATCTTGGACGTGACACTGGAATCGTGGAACCGGGTCATGTCGGTGGACATGACGGGGGTGTTTCTCGGCATGCGTGCGGGTATACCGCTCATGCGCGACTCCGGCGGGGGGTCGATCGTGAATTTCTCCTCTATATGGGGGCTGGCGGCCGTTTCGGGTGCGCATGCCTATCATGCGGCGAAGGGCGCGATCGCGAACATGACCAAGAACGTCGCGGTTACCCATGCGGCCGACGGCATCAGAGCCAATTCCGTGCACCCCGGCCATATCAACACTCCGCTCACGGAGAGGCAGGCCGCCGACGTCAGTGACGCGGTCATCTCGAAGACGGCCATGAAACGGGCCGGCGAGCCGATCGAGGTCGCGCGGGCGGTCTTGTTCTTGGCCAGCGACGACTCCAGCTACGTCACCGGCACGCAGATGGTCGTCGATGGCGGATACCTGGCTCAGTAGGCGGCGAGGCGTCGGGGTCGCTGTTCCTGCCCGGTGGGCCGTGCCCCGCGGCTCCGGACGTCGATGACGTATGGCTGGGCCAGCACAAATCTTGTATGATGATCATATGGTCAGGCACAATGGGTGTGAGACCGGATTCGCTTCTGGCGGGGCGATGGGCCGGCGGCGCCCTGCAAACAAAGGAGTTGCACGATGGTGACTACAGCCGAATCTCACGATGGCGCGGTGTCGGTCTGGTCGGTCAAATACGGCGAGCGGGTCGTGCGTAAGAGCGATGTCTTCCACGACTACGCCCAATACGGCCTCCCCGACGGCAACCTCGACATGGACTACAACTTCTGGGTCATACGCAGCCAGGGCAAGATCATCCTGCTCGACACGGGATACGACATTCCCAAGCGTGACTGGCTCGGTGAGATCAGCGTCACCCCCACCCCCGAAGGCCTGCAGATCATCGGGATAGACCCGGCCGACGTGAGCATGGTCATCACGAGCCATTACCACTACGACCACATCGGCTATCTGAAGCTCTTCGCCAATGCGCAGATTGTGTCCGCGCAGGTCGAGTACGACTATTGGATCGGCAAGCTGCATGCCGGCGCGCTCGAAGGCGAGTTCTCCTCCGAGGACGATCTGCGGCCCGTGCTCGAGGCCGAGAAGCAGGGTCGGCTGTGGCTCGTGACCGACGAGACCGAGGTGTTCCCCGGAATCACCGTCTACCCGATCGGGGGGCACTGCCCCGGAGAGCTTCTGACGAAGGTGCAGACCGCCGGCGGTGGGCTCATTCTCACCGTTGACGCCGCCCATTTCTATGAGCAGATCGAACACGAGTGGCCTTTCTTCGCATTCACGAGCCTCGACGAGATGAAGCGTGGTCTGAGCTTCATCAACGAGCTCGCCCGCACGACGGGTGCGACGGTCGTGCCGGGGCACGACGCCCGCGTCCGTGACCGCTTCCCGGCGGCCCCCGGTGCCGCCGGCGAGATTGCTACGGTGCTGGCGTGACCTCCGCCGGCCACGACGACTATCTCGTCACGATCGCCCGGCACGGCACCCGGGTGACCGCGCGTAGCGACGTGTTCTTGAATTACCCGATCTATCGGCAGCCCGATGCCCCGCTGGGCATGGACTACTTCGTTTGGGTGCTGGAGAGTGCAGAGCGCACGATCGTGGTCGACACCGGGTACTCGCGGCACGGTGCGCAGGTGCGTAAAAGAGACGTTCTTGTCGAGGTGCCGGAGTTGTTGCGCCGGTTGGGCGTCGATCCCGCGCGGGTCGAGACCGTCATCATCACCCACGCCCACTACGACCACATCGGCAATCTCGATGCCTTCCCGGCGGCCCGGTTCGTGCTCTCGCGCAAGGAATACGAGTTCTGGACGGGGCCGAACGCAAACCAGCCCCTGTTCCACCATTCGGTCGAAGACGACGAGCTCACGACTTTGGCCGGCCTTGTCGAGGCCGGTCGTGTGGACTTCTTCGACGGCAGCACCAGGCCTGCCCCCGGCGTCGAGGTCATCGAGGTGGGGGGACACACGCCGGGCCAGAGCGTCGTCAAGGTTCAGACGACGCAAGGCACCGTCCTCCTCGCCAGCGACGCCGTGCACTATTACGAGGAGCTGACGAACGACATGCCGTTCAGTTCCGTCGCCGACCTCGTCGAGATGTATGACACCTTCGCCCGCATCCGCGCCATGCTCGACTCGGGTGAGGTGAAGCACGTCGTGGCCGGCCACGACCCCGACACCATCGGCCGGTTCACACCCGCTGCAGGCGCGCTCGCCGGCGTCGCGGCCACGATCGGCACACCGGTCACGACCAGGGAGGCACGGTCATGAGCGAACGCTTCAGAGGCAAAGTCGCCGTCGTCACCGGCGCCGGCAGCGGCCTCGGCCGCGCGTCTGCCCGGCGTCTGGCCGCCGAAGGCGCCAACGTCGTCGCGGTCGACGTCAACGCCCGCGCGGTCGATGCGGTGGTCGAAGGCCTGCCTACGCCGTCTCTCGCCGTCGAGGCCGACATCTCCGACGAGGCCGCCGTCGAACGATACATGGCGGCCGGGGTGGAGCGCTTCGGCCACATCGACCTTTACCACCTGAACGCGGGCATCTTCGGCACGTTCGCCGCCCTGCCCGACATCGACGTCGCCGAGTTCGATCGCGTCGTCGCCGTGAACGTACGTGGGCAGTTCCTCGGTCTGCGGGCAGCGTTCCGGCAGTTCGCGGCGCAGTCCAGCACCGGGTCGATCGTCGTCACCGGGTCGATCGCAGGAATCACCGGCAGTGCCGACCTCTTGCCCTACACCACGTCGAAGCACGCTGTGCACGGCCTCGTCCACGGGGCGGGCGCCTACGGCGGCCCGCTGGGCATCCGTGTCAACGCGGTCGCCCCCGGCATCGTGCCCACCGAACTGTTCGCCGACGCGGCCACCACGACCGGCGGCAAGAACGACATGGAACGCCGCGCCTCCACTACGCCGATGCGCAGAGCGGGCACCCCCGACGAGATCGCCGGCGTCGTGGCGTTCTTGCTGAGCTCGGATGCGTCGTATATGGCGGGCCAGATCGTCTCGGTCGACGGCGGGGCCACCATCGTCAACACGGTGCGGCCGGCTGCGGGCGCGGGGGCTTGGGATCCGGTCGCCGCCGACCGGGTCATCTACGGATCGAAATGAGGGATGCAGCATGACTGAGAAGAGAATCGGATTCATCGGGCTGGGCAACATGGGCGGCCGGATGACCGGATGCATCGTGCGTGCCGGCCAAGAGGTGCTGGGCTTCGACACGAAGACCGAGAACATCGCGGCCGTCGGCGCGTCGCCTGCCGCGTCGGTCGCCGAGGTGGTCGAGAACACCGACCTCGTCTTCCTGTCACTGCCCAACAGCCACATCATCGAGTCGATCGCGTACGGCGATGGTGGCCTCGTCGCCCACGCGCACGCCGGCCAGGTGATCGTCGACCTCAGCACGGCGGCACCCAGCTCGACGAGAAAGATTCACGACGCTCTCTTCGAGAAGGGGGCCAACTACCTCGACGCGGGGATCTCGGGCGGCGCGGCGCGAGCAGAGAAGGCAGACCTCACCCTGATGGTCGGCGGCAACGCGACGGTGCTCGACTCGGTGCGCGCCGAATTGGGTTACTTCGCGTCGAACATCTTCTATATCGGTGTCAGCGGCACCGGCCACATCACGAAACTGCTCAACAACTTCTTGAATGCGGTATCACTCTCCGCCACCGCCGAGGTCATGGTGGCGGCGAAGAAGGCGAATCTCGATCTCGAGACCGTTCTCAAGGTGCTGAACACCAGTTCGGGCGTGAACTTCGCCACCACGAACCGCTTTCCCAAGATCATTCACGGCGACTATCTCAAGGGTGGCCTGACCAACTCGCTGATGCTCAAAGACATCACGCTCTACACCGAGCTGGCGGCCCAATTGGGCGTTGCCAGCCTCAACTCGTCGGGACCTGTCGCGGCCTTCGGGCTCGCCCGGGCGCTCGGTTACGCCGACGAGATCAGCAACACCGTTGTCGACGCCATCGGGGATGTCTCGGGCGGCGTACGACTCCACGAGGGCACCAGCCAGGAGGCAGCACGATGATCGTCATCCACCCAGAAGGCCAAGAGGGTGTGGCGGGGCACCGCCGCTCCAATGTGACGGGAAAGGCCTATCCCTACGTGACGAAGCCTGCCGGCGAGGGGGCGGTCGTCAACACGGTCAACTTCACGCCGGGGGCGCACACGTTCTGGCACGCGCACGAGCGCGGTCAGATCTTGCAGGTGCTCGCAGGCCGCGGCCTCGTGCAGAGTGAGGGCGGCCCCGTCGAGGTGGTTCGGGCCGGCGACACCGTCTGGTGCCCGCCCGGTGAGAAGCATTGGCACGGCGCGGCGCCCGACGCATACATGGTGCATACGGCCATTTCCCTGGGCGTGACGAGCTGGGCCGACGAGGTTGACGACGCCGACTATCAAGATCCGGAAGCAAGGAAAGAGTGATGACCGACAAAGACATGACGCACCGAGAGACTCTCGAGCGAGGGATCGCGACGCGCCGGGCCGTGCTCGGCGACGCTCACGTCGATCGTTCCATGGCGAAGGTCAGCGACTTCTCGCGGCCGATTCAGGAGCTCGTCAGCGAATACTGCTGGGGCGAGATCTGGAGCGGCGACGAGCTGCCCAGGCGCACCCGCAGCCTTATCAACCTCGCGATGCTCACCGCGCTGAACCGGGGTCACGAGTTGGGCGCGCACGTGCGCGGGGCGCTGAACAACGGCGTCACCGTCGCCGAGATCCAGGCCGTGCTCATGCAGACCGCGATCTACGTCGGCGTGCCTGCGGCCCTCGAATCGTTCCGTATCGCCGAGAAGGTCATGAAGGAGATCGACGAGAATGGCTGACGCCCCGGCTACGGTCGGTTTCGTCGGTCTCGGCAACATGGGCGCGCCCATGACCGCACGCCTCGTGCAGGCCGGCCACCGTGTTCAGGCCTACGACGTGAGTGGAAAGGCTCGCGCGCACGCGGCGGAGCTTGGCGCGGTGCCTGCCTCCAGTCTCGCCGACGCGGTGGCCGGGGCGTCCGTCGTCATCCTGATGCTCCCGAACTCCGACATCGTCGAGGCGGTGGCCGGCGACGCCGGTTTCTCTGCCGCACTCACGACGGAGACGCTCGTCATCGACATGAGCTCATCGGAGCCGATGCGCACCCGAGCACTGGCCGAGAGATTCCACGCGAAGGGCATCGACTACATCGACGCGCCGGTGTCGGGCGGGGTCAGCGGGGCGACGAAAGGCACGCTGACGATCATGGTCGGTTGCCCGCCGGAGCTTTTCGACCGCGTCACGACCGTCGTCGAGCCTCTTGGGCGGCCCGTGCGCGTGGGCTCCGTCGGGTCGGGGCACGCAATCAAGGCGCTCAACAACCTGCTCTCCGCCACACACCTCTGGGTGACGAGCGAGGCGATGGTCGCAGGCCAGCGCTTCGGAATCGACCCGGCCGTGATGCTCTCCGTCTTCAACAGTTCGAGCGGGCGCAGCGGCTCCACCGACAACAAGTGGCCGAACTACATCTTGCCGAAGACCTATGCGTCGGGCTTCGGGCTGCGCCTCATGCTCAAAGACATGAAGATCGCGGCCGGGCTGGCCGAGCAGCTCGGCGCACCCACGAGGCTCGGCGCCGACGCCATCGCCTTGTGGAGCGCGGCCGCCGAGGGCCTGGAACCCGCCGCCGATCACACGGAGGTCGCGCGCTGGATCCAAGAGCGGGCCGACGACATCAAGCCCGGGTGAGCCACCATCAACCCGGCCGAACGAACGAGGAGGGCGCCATGCCGCCTGTCGAGGCCACAGACGACGCCTGGTCCATCACGCCGGTCGGCCGGGTCGCTGCGCCGCTTCGTGAACAAGTCGTCACGTCGCTACGTCAGGCGATCTTCAGCTTCGATCTGAAACCAGGCCAACGGCTCGTGGAGCGGGAGTTGATCGAACGCCTCGGCGTCTCTCGCACCACCGTGCGCGAGGCGTTGCGTGAGTTGATCTCCGACGGCCTTGTCACGGTGATGCCGCAGCGCGGCGCCATCGTCAGCATCCCCTCCGCAGAAGAAGCGGCCGACCTGTACGAGATCCGTGCCGTGTTGGAGTCTCTGCTCGTGCGGCATTTCGTCGAACGGGTCGACGAGGCGGGGGTCGCCCGCCTGTCGGCCAGCGTCGACGAGTTCGAACGCACCGTTCACGACGGCAGCGACGTGCAAGAGGTTCTGGCGGCGAAAGACGGGTTCTACGCCGTGCTGCTCGAAGGTGCGCAAAGTTCCACTCTGGAGCAGCTCTTGGCGGGCCTGAAGGCCCGGGTCCATATGCTCCGCGCGACGTCGCTGGGGCAAGAAGGGCGGGCCGAGGAGGTCGTTGCGGAATTGCGCGCCACGGTTGAGGCGATCGGGCGCCGCGACGGGGCGGCGGCGGCACGCTTGTTCGCCGACCACGTGCATCGGGCCAGCAGAACCGCGATGCGTGCGCTCGACCATGAGCAGAGCGTCGCGCTGGCCGGCGCAGCCAAGACATCGGACGAATGACGAACGATAAGAAGGGAAAGGTCATGGCACTCACCGCGAGGCAGCAAGAAGTCAAAGACGAGTTCATTCGGGTCCGCGGAACCTGGGGTGAGACGTGGGAGGCGATCCTCACCCTCGATGCGGAGTTTCTTCACGCCTACCTGAACTTCTCGGCGGTGCCGTGGCGTAAGAACCACCTCGACACGAAGACGAAGGAGTTCCTCTACATCGCCATCGACTCGGCGGTGACGCACCTGTACGGGCCGGGCACCCGACAGCACATCAAGGCGGCCCTGGCGGCCGGCGCGACCCCGCAGGAGATCATGGAGGTGCTTGAATGCACCGCGACCCTCAGCATTCACGCCATGAATGTCGGCGTCCCGGTGCTGACCGAGATCCTGGCCGAGAGGGGTATTCGCACCGAGCCGGCCGCCCTGAACGACTATCAGGAGCGATTGAAGGCCGACTTCACGCGTAACCGCGGCTATTGGAACCCCACGTGGGACGAGATGCTCGAACTCGACCCGGAGCTTTTCGACGCATACACCGAGTACTCCTCACATCCGTGGAAAAATGGCACGCTTTCGCCGAAGATGCGTGAGTTCATCTACATGGCCTTCGACACCTCGGCGACCCACCTGTACAAGGTGGGCCTCAAGCTGCATATCGAGAACGCGCTCGGCTATGGCGCGAGCGTGGGCGAGATTCTCGAGGTGATGGAGATCGCGGCCGTTATCGGCATCCACTCGGTCGCGTTGGGCGCGCCGATGCTTCTCGAAGAGGCGGAGGCGGCCGGCGTCTCGGTGTCTTAGGCGCGTTCGGCCGGCGTGCGATAAAAAGGCGTCAGTACGGGAAAGAGGAGGAGGGGCGACCACCGGGTCGCCCCTCCTCCTCTTTCGCTCCCTTTTTCCTTTTTCTCTGCCTCTTCCTCGCGCCCCGCCGCGAATCTGGCTTGAGTACGACACCCGGCGCACCCCGACCCTGCGGCGACGCGGCGGGGCGGTGTGGTTCAGTCGGGTTCGACCTCGCCGTCTTCACGCCTCGCCAACTCGCGGGCGAGGATCGGAACAGCAGTCGTCAGGTCGTGGATTCCGATGATCGACGAGATCTCCATCACCTCGAGCACTTGGCCGACGGTGGCGCCGTGGTTCAGGGCGTTGCGGATGTGCAGCTTGGTGCCCGGCACGTAGAGGTGCGTGGCCGCGATGTCGTAGCTGATGTAGATGAGCTCCTTCTCGGCCGGCGTCAGCGTTCCGGTGCGCCACGGCACGGTGGAGAAGTGGGTGTAGGCCTCGAACATCTCGGGGTCGAGCTCGAGCATCTCGTTCCAGAAGTCGTGCCAGTAGCCGCGCAGCTCCGTGAATTCCGCCTTGAGGTCTTCTTGGTATTGGGTCAGCGGCGCCGGGCCGGTGCGGCCGCGCTCCTCTAGGACCTCGACGAGCAAGGGCACCCCGATGTTCATCGTGTGGATGCCGAGGGTCGCGGCGAGTTCGAGCACTTCGACGATCTCTTCGGCGCTCGCTCCCAGGTCGAGTGCCTTCTTGATGTGGGGCAGGATTCCGGGGATGTAGAGGTGCGTC
Source organism: Microbacteriaceae bacterium (assembly GCA_035720905.1). GTDB lineage: Bacteria > Actinomycetota > Actinomycetes > Actinomycetales > Microbacteriaceae > DASTNL01. The sequence continues at coordinate 9,425 of DASTNL010000044.1, read as the reverse complement.
GCCGCGGCGTTGATCGAGATGTAGCAGAGTTCGCGGAACTCGGGAGTGAGGTGTGACTTCTTGTGCGGAACCGAATACATCTCTTGGTAGGCGGCGACGAACTCGGGATCGATCTTCAACACCGTGTCCCACGGCTCACCCCACCAGCCGCGCTCGGCTCGGAAGGCATCTTTGATTTCTTGTTGCCGCGCTGTCAATGTCACGTGCGCCCCCTTTGGCTCGACCATCCTCCTATCATATGACCGTCATACAAACAACGCAACGGCTCTCATTGTTATCAAAGTGTATGATCATATACTTGGCTGACAGGATGCGGGAGGTGTTCGCCGTTGTCGACAGGGCAGACGAAGTTGAGTGGTTGGAATGTCGCGCCGATCGGGCGCGTCGCGGCGCCGTTGCGCGAACAGGTGATCGAGATGATGCGCGACGCCATCCTCAATTTTCAGCTTCAGCCCGGTCAGCGGCTCATCGAACGCGAGCTCATCGAACACTTCGGCGTTTCGCGTACGACGATTCGTGAGGCTCTTCGCGACCTCGCCTCAAAGGGCCTCGTCACGGTGATCCCGCAGAAGGGCGCCATTGTCGCGGCGCCCTCGGCCGAAGAGGCGGCGGATCTCTATGACGTGCGTGCGCACCTCGAATCCCTCGCGGTCGAGCGCTTCGTTGGGCGTGCCACCGCGGAGCAGGTGGCGAGGCTTCGAGGCGCCGTCGACGAGTTGGGTCGTATCGCCAAGACCGACCCGAGCGACACGCAGGGGCTGCTCCACGCCAAAGACGATTTCTACGCGACCCTTATCGAGGGCGCCGGCAGCAAGGTTCTTGAGCAGTTGCTCGCCTCGCTGCAGGCCCGCGTGCGGGTGCTCCGGGCGACGTCGCTGCACGCCAGTGGGCGCCCGGCGGAGTCGGCGCGCGAGCTGCGCGCCGTCATGGATGCGATCGAGCGTTCCGATGCGGACACGGCCGCACAGCTGTGTGAGCGGCACATCCAGAATGCGGCGACGACGGCCTTGCAGGCTCTCGTCGCCAAAGAGAGCGTCGGCTGACCTGACCTGACCCGCTGGGCCTCGCACCTTCCCTGTGCCGCCGCCCGGCGGGGTCCTGTCTGTCGTAGGCCGTGAGCCACACCACGTTCCGCGGGCGCGGTGTCCTACGATAGCCGCTGCGGGAGGGCCGCTCGCCCCAAGGGTCGGGGCGAGACCCGGACCATGTCGGGAGAGGTCTCGGCGGGACTGCGCACGCCGGCCAGCGCCAGCGCCTCGGCAAGCTCCTGCTGCAGCCCGTGCAGGAGCCGCGTGACTTCCGCCTCGCCGCCTCGCCCGAGGGCCCGCAAGACGGGCCTGCCGACAAGCACGGCGTCGGCCCCCAGGCAGAGCGCCGCCAAAACGTCGCCGCCGGTGCGGATACCCCCGTCGACGAGTACCGGCACGCGGCCGGCGACGGCGACGACCACCTCGGGCAGCGCGTCAGCCGTCGCGACTGTGCGGTCGAGTTGCCGGCCGCCGTGGTTGGAGACGACGATGCCGGCGGCCCCGGCGGCGATCAGCCGGTCGGCGTCGTCGCCGCGTACAACGCCCTTCACGAGCACAGGCAAGCCCGTCGCCTTAGCCAGCTCCGCGATGAACGATGGCGTCACCGTGGGGTCTTGCCGAATGTCGCTCGCGGTCGGCGGGGGAGTGAGGCGGTGTCGCAGGTTCGCCACGTGCGCTCGTATCGGCACCACGCCGGGAAAGGCGCGGCGCTTGCGGGCGACGAGGGGGGTGTCCCCGGTGAGGACGAGCGCCTGCGCGCCGGCCGCCGACGCATTGGCCGCTAGACGCAGGGCGACGGAACGGTCGACCGTCGCATACACCTGATACCACCAGGGCGCGCCGCCTGCGGCCGCCGCGACCTCTTCCACCGAACGGGAGGAGCGCATGGAGAGCACGAACAGCGTGCCCGAGGCGTTTGCTGCCCGGGCGGTGGCGCATTCGCCTTCGGGGTGCGCGAGGCCGTGTAGCGCGCTCGGCGCGATGCCGATCGGCACGTCGAGGGTGGCGCCGAAGAGGGTCGTTCGGGTCGTGACCGTGCCGACGTCGCGCAGCACGTGCGGCCGGAACCGCAGTGCCGACCACGCCGCCTCGTTCTCCCGCAGCGTCACCTCCGCGCCGGAACCGGTCTCGTAGTACGCCTCGACATCCGCCCGCGTCGCATCGCGGCGATTTTCCGGATCCATGGCACCATTCTGTTCTTCCTTTCTCCACGGCCGCGCCGCCCCGCCCCGTCGGCATCCGTCGGCCGCTGTCACGGCGGTGAGGATTGCGGGCATGCGCGCACGGGCCGCCGGCCATAGACCACGGGTCACGAACCTGTTGCCCGGAAGCGGGAGATGAAGCGCGGAGCACCCTGACACGACCGGTGCGGCGGGCCGGTAGACGGGTGCCTTCGGTCGTCGTACATGCGGTCATGATCGCAGAGTCTCGTCGTTCTCGCGCTTGCGCCGTGCGAGCTTCGGTGCCGAAGGCCGCGGAATAAGGCGGCCCGTGCCGCCGTTGCCCTCGATCGGGAGGGTCCGGGACGCCGATGGTGTCCTCCAGGGCGACGGGGAGCAAGGGGAGTAGAGCGATGGCAAGACTGGTGATCTTCGGCGGCACCGGGTATTCGGGCGGGAACATCGCCCGCGATGCGTTGCGGCGCGGCCACACGGTCGTCTCCTACGCTCGCCATGCGCCCCGGGAGCCGATCGACGGGGTCGAGTACCGCATCGGGTCCGTCACCGACCGCGATATCGTCGCCCGTGCTGCCGCCGATGCGGATGAGCTTGTCGTCGCACTGCGCGCCGCCTCGGTCGAGGGCGGCCTGGCCGCCCACGTGCCGGCACTCGTCGCGGCGGCCGTGGCCTCGGGAGCCCGGCTCTCCTTCGTCGGCGGCGCGGGCTCCTCCCTCGTCGCCGCCGGAGGCCCCCGCCTGGTGGACACTGCCGGATTCCGGGAGGAATGGAAGCCGGAGGCCCTCGCCCATGCCGCCGTGCTCGCTGCCCTGCAGGCCGCCCCCGAGGGCCTCGACTGGTTCTACGTCAGCCCTGCCGGCCTCTACGGGGCGCAGGTGCCGGGCGAGACGACCGGAGCCTACCGGGACGGCGGCGACGTGCTCGTCGTCAAAGACGACGGCGGCTCCGAGATCTCGGGCACCGATTTCGCGCTGGCCTACGTCGACGAGATCGAGCGGCACGCCCACCCGCGCCGCCGATTCACCGTCGGCCACTGATCGGCTCTGGCGTGACTGCGTCGGCGACCGTCGGCCCGTCATATCCTCGGCCCCGTCTGCTCGGACTCTCTGCCGATCGGGGCCCCGGCGTGTACCGCAGTCGTGCTGTGGCTATGGGCAACGGCGGCAGAAGGGTGGTGACGGTGTGCCACGGCGACCGTGACGGTGTGCCGACGTCAGGCGGCGAGGTCTTCGACGGCTCGGCGCAGGCGGGCCAGCCGGTCGGCGAAGTCCTCCGGCTCCGGCAGGAGCGAGACGACGAGCGCGCCGTCGCGGGCCAGGTCGTAGAACCAGCCGGGGTGCACGGCAAGATGGGCGTGGCGTAAGAGGCGCACGGCGAGGCCGTCGCTGCCGGGGCCCCCGGTCACGGCGGCACGCGGCGCGTCGACGATGACGTTCCATCCGCCGTCGCAGCGGCGCACTCGGAAGCCCGTGCCGGCGAACACCCGGCGCGTCTCGGCGAGGTTCGTGCGCAGTCGCCGCAGGGTCGCCTCGACGGAGGGCTCCGCGAGCGCCAGCAGCTCCGGCAGCGCGGCCGCGATCGGCCCGCTGACCGGCAGGAACGTGTCGGCCACGGCGTCGAGGGCCGCACGCAGCGGGGGTAGCGCCTCCTCCGGCCCCTCCAGTCGGATCCACGCCGCCTTCAACTGAGGCGCGCACAACAGCTTCGAGACCCCGCCGAGCGTGATCGTCACGATTCGCCGCTCACCCGCCACGCTCGACGCCGTGCCGTCCAACGCGAACGGCGCGAAGACCTCGTCGGCGATGAGCGGCAGGCCGCGTGGCGCGCACGCCCGGGCGATGTCGTCGATCGTGCCGCCCACGTAGGCGCCCGTCGGGTTCCCCGGGTTGACCGCGATGACCGCCCGGAGGCCGGGCGACGCGACGGCGGCAGCCAGCGACGCCGTGTCGAGCACCCAGCCGTGCGGGTGCGCGTAGTGCAGCCGGTACTCGGCGGTGCGGGCGCCGGAGAGTCGGGCGAGAGGCGCGACCAGCGGGTAGCCAGGTGCAGGCGCTGCGACCGCCTCTCCGGGGTCGGTCAGCACGGCCAAGAGCCACGCGTACGACTGCGAGGTGGAGGCGGTCAGCCAGTAGTCGTCGGCCTCGCCGCCGAACCGGGCGGCCAGCGCCTCCCGGGCCGACCGGGCGCCGCGCGGCTGCGGGTCGTAACGGGCGGCGTCGCCGGCGTGGCGGGCGACCGCCTGGAGCACGCCCGGGTGCAACAGGCCGTGCCGGGTCGGGTTCGAATCGGAGAGCTCCGTCACGGCGATGCCCGATTCCGTAAGCTCACCGCGCACCCGGGCGATCGCGTTGAGCGCGGCCGAACCGTCTGCCCGCTCGGAGATGTGCACCCTCCGATTGTGCCGCACGGCGCCCATCCACCCGCGCTGCGCCCACCGACCCCCCGCGGCGTTCATCCACCGGAGTCGCGACATGACCGACGGCGTGGACGCGCCAAGCTAATTTGCGTTCCGGGACTTACGCGGTCACGGGAACGGGATGGTCAGCCAAATGACGACGATATATAGTCATATGACTGTTTATGTAGTCATATGATTGGAGGTGTCTTGGATCTCTCCCACCCCGAATACACGCTGTTCGGCGCCGACAAGGCCCGAGTCTTGAGGCGTCTCGCCATGCTCGACGAGCCTACGTCGGGCCGGCGCATCCATCAGCTCAGTGGCGTAAGGACGTTAAGGACCACGCAACGCATCCTGGATGAGTTGGTTCGAGTCGGCCTCGTCAGGAGCCGGGTCGTCGGTCGCGCGAATGCGTATCGGGCCAATCGCAATCATGTGCTCTGGCCCGTGATCGAGGCGGCGATCGGGGTGCCGGCCGCGACGGAAGCCCGCATCGCGGAGATCCTGGCGGAAGACCTCGGAGAGCAGGCCGTCTCCACCGCCCTCTACGGGTCTGCCGCGCGGCGTGAGGCGGGCCCCGACTCGGATGTCGACATCTTCGCCGTCTGGAAGGATGGGGCGCCCGCTGAGCACGCCGCGGATCTCGTGAATTCCGCGGCCACGCGGATCGAAGAGGTCACCGGCAACCCTGCCCAGATCTTCGCCGTGGACGAGGAGGAACTCGGCAGGCTCGTGGCCCAGAAGGCACCCCTCGTCGAATCGCTGCGGAGGGACGCCCGAAACCTCACCGGGCAAGACCTCCGAGACCTTATCGTGAGGGCCGCACGATGACCCCGCGCACAAGACCGATCTCACCTGCGGAGGTGAGTGTCAGGGCCAGCCATGCGCGTGCGTTCCTTCGGTCCGCGGAGCTTGTCGACCAACTCGGCGAGGACGCGGGGATACTCGGCGCCGGCAATGTGATCGGCTCCCTGGCCGTCCTTGCCGGCATCGCGGCGGTCGACGCCGTCTGTGGGGCCGTGCTGGGCGAACGGGCGGCGGGCCAGGATCACGCGGAGGCGATCAGACTCCTTGCCGCCACGCACTCGGGAAAGGCCGCCGTCCCGCCGTTCCGTCGGCTCATGGATGCGAAGACCGAGACCCAATATTCCTCCGGCATGCTCACCGACAGCCGCTCGGCGACGTTACTCAGGTCGGCCGCGAAGATCGTCGCCGTGATGGAGGGGGTCCTCCGATTGGCGCAGCCCTGACAGGGTGGTGGGCAGGGCCGGATCGCGGCAGACCCGATTGCGGTGGCGGATCACAGCAGCTTGCGTTCCAAGGCCCATGCCGTCAGCTCGTGGCGGGAGGAGAGCTGCAGCTTGCGCAGCACCGCCGAGACGTGGCTTTCCACGGTCTTGACCGAGATGTAGAGGTCGGAGGCGACCTCCTTGTAGGAGTAACCGCGGGCGATCAGCCGCATCACCTCGCGCTCGCGGGCCGAGAGCCGGTCGAGCTCGTCGTCGGCGACGGCCTGTTCCCCCGCGACGGCCCCGAAGGCATCGAGCACGAAACCGGCCAGGCGCGGCGAGAACACGGCGTCGCCGGCCGCCACGGCGGCGATCGCCCGGCTGACCTCCGCCCCGGAGCTGGTCTTGGTGAGGTAGCCGCGGGCGCCGGCACGGATCGTGCCGACAACGTCCTCGGCCGCGTCGGAGACGCTCAGCGCGAGGAATCGCGTCGAGCCTAGCAGGGCGGCGCTGCGCCGGATGACCTCCGCCCCGCCGCCGCCTGCGCCCGCCCCGCCGCCGGGCAGGTGCACGTCGAGCAGCACGACCTCCGGCACCAGTTCGGCGATCCGCGCGACTGCCGAGTCGACGTCGGCCGCCTCGCCGACCACCTCGATCGTCTCGTCGAGATCCGTCCGAAGCCCGGATCGGAAGATCGAGTGATCGTCGACGATGAGCACGCGTGTCATGCGGGGCCTCCTCCTGTACTCTCTTGCGGGCTCTCCTTGCGGAGGGCGCGGTCGAGGTGCAGGTGCACCTCGGCGCCGATGCCGCCCGAGCCGCGGCGCACGGTGGCGGCGCCCCCCGCCCGCGACATGCGGCCGACGATGGATTCCCGCACGCCGAGACGATCCGCGGGGAGCGCGGTCAGGTCGAAGCCCGGCCCGCGGTCGCGCACGAACACGTCGAACGCCTCCCTCGAGCTCTCCAGGTAGATGGAGACCTCACCGCCGGCGTGCCGGGCCGCGTTCAGCATCGCCTCGCGGGAGGCGGCGACGAGGGCCGGGTTCACCGGCCCCGCCGACTCGCCGGCGGCCACCACGTCGAGGCGGGCCGGATAGTCGATCTCGATCGCGGCGGCGATGTCGCGAAGCTGCGTGGCCAGATCCGCCTCGGCCGGGGCTGTGCCGGCGAAGAGCCAGTCGCGCAGCTCCCTCTCTTGCGCCCGCGCCAGGCGCGCGACCTCGCTCGACGCGCCGGCCCGGTTCTGAATGAGCGCGAGCGTCTGCAGCACCGAGTCGTGCAGGTGGGCGGCGATCTCCGCACGCTGCTCCTGGCGCACCCGGCCGGCCCGCTCCGCCATCAGCTCCGTCCAGAGGCGCATCACGGAAGGCGCGGCGGCTACGCCCGCGCCGAGCACGATCATGAGCACCGCGAGCACGGCGGTGACCGCGTCCGGCCGTGCGCCGTGCGAGGCCAGCAAGAGCATCCCCGTGAGGATGAGCAGCGCCGCGCCGAGGGTGCGCACGAGAGTGCGGTACCGGGCGCTGCGCGTGGCGTCGGTCTGGTCGAACGCGAGGCTCCAGGTGACGGCCGCGCCGGCGAGGAGCGTCGCGCCCACGATCGCCGCGAACGGGGTGGTCGCGGAATTGGCCAGCACGACGGCGGCCCCCGCGACGACGGTGCCGGCGGCGAGGAGCAGCGCCCCGACCGGCGCGCGTCGGCTGACCGGCGCCCCCGCGTCGACCCTCGTCAGGGCCGGGGCGAGAGGCACGAAGGCCCACAGCCAGAGGTAGAACAGCACGCCGGAGCCGCCGAACAGGGCGAACACGACCATGGCCAGGCGCACCACACTCACCGGGAACCCCAGGTGGGTGGCGAGCGCGCTGCAGACGCCGCCGACGATCGCCTTGCGGGGTCGCAAGAGGGGCGCGCGGTCGTAGCGGGGCACTCTGGAATCCAACCAGATCGGAGCCACCCCGGGCCGCCCCGGAACAGGAAATCAGGGCCCGGTCAGGGTGTTCCCCCATAGCGGCGCCGGTACCGGCTCGGGCACAGTCGAATCATGCCGACAGACTCGACCCGAACGCCCCCGCCGCAGGATCCGCCCCCCCGGGATGCGCCACCGCAGGGCCCGCCGCCACAAGGACCCCCGACGAGGGGCCCGCGCGCGCCGGGGCCGACGCCCGCCCACCGCTTCTTCTGGTGGATGCGCAGCCTCGGCATCACGCGCCAACCCGGCTGGATCGGCGGCGTCTGCGCCGGCATCGCGGCCCGGCTCGGGATCGACGCGATCATCGTGCGCGGCATCGTCGTCGTGTTCGCCCTCTTCGGCGGCCCCGTGCTGCTGTTGTACGCGGCGGCCTGGCTGCTCCTGCCCGACACGGAGGACCGCATCCACCTGGAACGGCTCGTGCACGGCGAGTTCACGCCGCCGGTGATCGGGGTGGGGGTGCTGTTCCTCTTCGCCCTGCTGCCCGTCGGCCCGGCCTGGTGGGTGGGGCATCACTTCGGGCTTGCCGGGTTCTGGAGCGGCGCGTGGCACATCCTCTGGATGCTCATCGTCCTCGGCGCGATCGTCTGGTTCGTCGTCTGGGCCGTGCATCGTACCCGTGCGGGCGGCCCGGGGGGGCCGGGCAGCGGATGGCCCGGCGCGGCACCACCCCGGGCGCCCGGCCACCCGCCGTTCGCCCCGCCGTTCACCGGCGCGGCACCTTCCCGGGGGCCGGCCTCGGCGCCGCCGTCCTGGGAGGGCTCGGCCTCCGCCGGCCCGGCGGCTCCCGCTTCGTCGCCGTCGCCGGGCTCGGGCGCCGCGCCTTCCGGTGTCGCGGGCGCGGGCGCGGGGGGCTCCGCCGCCTTCGCCACTCGCGGCTTCGCCTCCGCCGCGCCGGCCTCACCGCCGACGGCACCCGACGCCCCGGATCCGGCGGATCCCGCCGCGCTCGCCGCATGGAAGCTGCGCCAAGCCGAGTGGAAGCGGGAATACGACGCGTGGCGTGCCGGGCAGGCTGAATCGGCCGAGGCGGAACGCGCGCTCGCCCGGCTGCGTGCCGCGGAACAGCGGCACTTGCGCCAGGAGCAGAACGCCGCGCGGCAACGCGCGTGGCAGGCGAGGGTGCGCCGCACCCGCTCCAACCCGCTGTATTCCGTCATCGCGATCGGCCTCTCGCTCGTCGCCGGCGCAACCGTCACGCTGCTTCTCGGCGCGGGCAGCTGGACGCCGCAGGCGGCGCTTGCCGGTGTCGCTGTCACGCTCGGCGTCTGCGGGCTCGCGGTCGTCGTCAACGGGTTCCTCGGCAGACGCAGCGGCGGTGCGGGGGGCGTCGCAATCCTCGCGGTGATCGCCCTCGTGCTCGGTTCGCCCTTCGCCTGGGTCGCCGGGCCGGTCGTCACCGGCCGTTCGGTGTCGTGGTCGCCGAGCTACTCGCCGGCCACCGTGGAACGCACCGTCGTGGGCGGCTCGGCACGGCTCGACCTCACCCACTACTTCGACGGAGGCTCTTCGGAGACCGCAGGGTCGGGATCGCAGGCCGGCACCGTGATCCTGCGGGTCGTCGGCGGCCCGGCCGAGGTCATCGTGCCCGCCGACGCCTCCAGCCGGGTGACGGCTCGG
>DASTNL010000043.1:0-6724 GCA_035720905.1 Microbacteriaceae bacterium | reverse complement strand
CGGCGGCGCCGTCGTGGTGGAACACGGCGCCCTGCAGGCTCGGGCGGTGCGGGAGATCTTCGCCGCGGCAGGCTGGCGTGGCGCACGGACATACCGCGACCTGACCGGGCGCGAGCGTGCCACCCTCGCGCGCCGGGCCGCCTGACCGGAGGCCGCCGACTGACGGCGTGACAGGAAGGCGCCGGGGATCGGACAGTATCATTAGGCCGTCATGTCCGAGACTTTTGACTGCTCCGAGAGCGACGCCCTCCTCGCCGGCATGCGTCGCGCCCGCGCGGCGCTGGGTAGGGGAGAGCTCGTCGTCTTGCCGACCGACACCGTCTACGGGGTGGCTGCCGACGCCTTCACGCCCCGGGCGGTCGCGGCGCTGTTGGCCGCCAAGGGGCGCGGGCGCCAGGCGCCGCCGCCGGTGCTGATCCCCGACCTGCCGACGCTGGACGCGTTGGCCCAGAACGTGCCCGACGAGGTGCGCCGGCTCGTCTCCGAGTTCTGGCCGGGCGGCCTGACCGTGGTCTTGCCGGCCCGCCCGTCGTTGGCCTGGGACCTCGGCGAGACGCGAGGCACGGTCGCCTTGCGGATGCCCGACGACACGATCGCCCTGGAGATCTTGAAAGAGACCGGCCCGTTGGCCGTCTCCTCCGCGAACCTCACCGGCGAGCCGGCGGCCGGCAGCGCGGCGGAGGCCGAAGGCATGTTGGGCGAGTCGGTCGCCGTCTATCTGGAGGCCGGGCACCGGCCGGCGAGGCAGGGCGACTCCGTCGTCGAGCAGGCCTCGACCATCATCGACGCCACGGCGCTCGCGGCGGGCGACGGCGGCATCCGCATCCTTCGACACGGGGCGGTGAGCGACGACCGCATCCGCGCGATCGTCGGTGACCTGCTGGAGGAGCCGGCCGATCCGTGACCCTCCTGCTCGTCCTCACCGTCGTCTCCGCCGTCATAACCTTCGGGCTCTCCGTCGCGGTGTGGAAGATCAGCGTGCACTTTCATCTCTACCTCGGCATCCGGGAACGGGACATGCATACCCACCCGACGCCGCGGCTCGGCGGAATCGCCATGTTCATCGGAGTCTTGGGCGCCTTCGGTGTGGCGCTCGCGCTGGCGGCCCGGCACCCCGTGCTGAACGTGGTCTTCGCCGATCCGACCCCGGTCCTCGCCGTGCTCGGCGGGGCGTTTCTGATCGTCGTCATGGGCGTCGTCGACGACCTGTGGGATCTCGACTGGATGACGAAGCTCGCCGGTCAGTTCATCGCCGCGGGCGTCGTCGCCTGGCTCGGCGTGCAGATCTATTCGTTGCCGATCGGCGGGGCGATCACGGTCGGCTCGTCGTGGATGAGCCTTGCGATCACGGTCTTCGCGATCGTGCTCGTGATGAACGCCGTCAACTTCATCGACGGGCTCGACGGCCTCGTCGCGGGCGTCGCCTTGATCGCCAACGCCGCGTTCCTCGTCTACGTCTACCTGCTCACCCGCCAGATCAGCCCGACGAACTACTTCAGCCTCTCCGCGGTGATCGCGGCGATCCTCGTGGGCGCGTGCGCCGGTTTCCTGCCGTTGAACTGGCATCCGGCGCGGCTGTTCATGGGGGACGCCGGCGCCCTGCTCATCGGCATGCTGATGGCGGTCTCGGCGATCTCCGTGACGGGCAAGATCAACCCGTCGACGATCCAGGGCCTCGGCACGGGGCAGCTCTTCCCGGTCTTCTTACCGATCATCCTGCCCTTCGCGGTCTTGGTGGTGCCGCTCCTCGACTTCACCATGGCCGTGCTGCGGCGCCTGCGTGCCGGCAAGAGCCCGTTCAGCGCCGACCGCAAGCATCTTCATCACCGCCTGATCGACATGGGCCATTCGACCCTCGGGGCGGTCGTGGTGTTCTATTCGTGGACCTCGGTCGTGAGCGTCGGCTGCCTGCTCTTTTTCTTCCGGCCCTACTGGATCGGTGTGCTGTTCCTCGTCGTCGGCACGCTCGTTTGCGCGTTCGTCACCCTGGCCCCGCTTCTGCGCCGCCGGTGGAGGGAGAGGACCGCGCGGCGTGAGAATCGCCGCACCCTGCCGACCGCCCTCAAGGAGGCGCAACGATGACCACATCCGAGGCCGCAGGCCCGCAACCGCCCGACGGGCAGTCGGGGCGACCCGCCATGCCCACCTCGAATCCGGTGCTCGCGAGGATCCTGCGCTGGGGCGGCCTGCTTGCGGCGGCGATAGCTCTGGCCGGTGCGATCGCCGGCGGGGTCCTCGCCGGCGGGCCGGGCGTCGCGGGCGGCCTCCTCGGCGCTGTGATGGCGGCCGTCTTCGTCGCGGTCACGGCCGCAAGCATCCTCGTCGCCAACCGGTTCATCGGCAGTGAGCTCTATGGTGCTTTCTTTTTCGCGATCGTCCTCGGCGGCTGGATCGTGAAGTTCGTCGTCTTCATCGTCTTGCTCGCGCTTCTGCGCGACCGGCCCTGGTTGAACGGCACGGTGATGTTCGTGACCCTCGTGGCGGGCGTCGTCGGCTCATTGGTGATCGATGTCGTGGTCGTCAAGACCTCGCGAATCGGCTACGCGTCAGACACGCATCTGCCGGATGCCTCCAGCGGTACATGACCGGGCGTCCGGCCCGGATTGACACGGCATGATTCGGCGGGTGCAGCAGATTACTGTAGAGTTGACAGCGATACCGCACCGTCCGCATTCGCGCCGTGCGCAATTCTTGTTCGTTTCCGCTTTGAGTTTATCTCGACGCCCTGAATCCGGGAGATAGCGCTGCTTATTCACGCCGTGAACCTGCTTACCCGGACCGCGGACATCCCCCCGTTCCAGGGCCCCGGCATCGGTGAGTTCTTCCCGCCGGCGGTGCTGTTCGACGGCACCTGGTTCGCGATCAACCGCGTCATGTTGGTGCGCTTCGCCGTCGTGGTCGCCATCGTCCTGCTGTTCTGGATCGGCACCAGGCGCATGAAGGTGGTGCCCGGCAGGTTCCAGTCGGTCATCGAGATGGGCATGGACTTCGTTCGGGTCAGCCTTGCGGAGGACATCCTGGGCAAGAAGGATGGGCGCCGGTTCCTGCCGCTCATCATGGCGGTCTTCTTCACCGTCCTCATCATGAACTTCGCCGGGGTCGTGCCGGGCATGAACGTGGCGGGCACCGCCGTGATCGGCCTGCCTGGCCTGATGACACTGTTCGCCTACGTCGCGTTCATCTACGCCGGGTGCCGGCGCAGCGGTTGGGGCTTCTTCCGCAACGCCCTCTTCCCGCCCGGGGTGCCGTGGTTCTTCTACCCGGTGATCAGCCCGCTCGAGTTCATCTCGACGTTCCTGGTGCGGCCCTTCACCCTCACCTTGCGTCTCATGATGAACATGATCGTGGGGCACCTCCTCATCGTCTTGTTCTTCAGCGCCACGCAGTGGTTCTTCTTCTCGGTGCCGGGCATCCTCAAGGTGATCGGGGTCGGCACCCTCGCTTTCGGATTCGCGTTCACCGTCTTCGAACTGCTGATCATCGTGCTGCAGGCATATATCTTCGCGCTGCTCACCACCGTCTACATCCAGCTCGCCCTGCTCGAAGAGCATTGACAACGGGCAGGCGAATGCCTGGCCGCACTAAGGAAGGAAACATACGTGGACGCAACAACCGTTCTCGCTGCGATCAGCGGCAACATCGGCACGGTCGGATACGGTCTTGCCGCGATCGGCCCGGGCATCGGCATCGGCATTGTGGCGGGTAAGACGGTCGAGGCCGTGGCGCGTCAGCCAGAACTCTCCGGCCGGCTCCAGGTCTTGATGTACATCGGCATCGCGTTCACCGAGGCGCTGGCGTTCATCGGCATCGCCACGTTCTTCTTCATGCGCTGATCCGACTAAGGAGACACCATGATTCACGCGATGCGCGTGTTGGCCGCGGCGGAGAACACGAATCCGCTCGTTCCGGCGCCGGCCGATATTCTCTGGTCGACGGTCTGCTTTCTCGTCATCCTCTTCTTCTTCTGGAAGGTCGGCATCCCTCGTCTGACGAAGCTGCTCGACGAGCGCTCCGCCGCGATCGAAGGCAACGTCGCCAAGGCCGACGAGGCACAGGTGAAGGCTGAGGCTCTTCTCGAGGAGTACACGGCACAGCTTGCGGAGGCGCGTGCCGAGGCGGCGAGAATCCGCGAGCAGGCCCGTGAAGAGGGCAAGCGTATCCTCGCCGAGCTGAAAGAGCAGGCGAACGCCGAAGCCGAGCGGGTCACGACGGCCGCGCAGGCGCAGATCGACGCGGAACGACACGCCGCCCTCGTCTCGTTGCGCTCCGAGGTGGGCTCCCTCGCGCTCGACCTTGCTTCGGGCATCATCACGCAGAAGCTCCAAGACGACGAGACGGCCTCCGTCGTCGTCGAACGCTTCCTTGCCGAGTTGGAAGACGAGCAGCCCGTCGGCACCCCGGCCGGATCGGCCGACTGATGGGCAGCGCCACACGGCACGCGATGACCGCCGCGGTCGGCGCGATCAAAGACCTCGACGGCGTCGACATCGAGGTCGCCCGGCAGGTCTTCGGCGTCGGGCGGGTCATCGCCTCCAGTCGCGCGTTGCGCGGCGTTCTGGCCGATGCCTCCGTGCCGGGCGAGGCCAAAGAGGCCCTCGTGCACAAGCTGTTGCCCGACTTTCTCGAGCCGCGCGCCGGTCGCGTGGTCGGCGTGGCGCTCGGGCAGCGCTGGTCGCACGACGACGACCTCGTCTCGGGCCTGGAGGAGCTGGGCGTGAGGCTGGCGGCCGAGGCCGGTGACGCCGAGCGTGTGCAGCGCGAGCTCTTCTCCTTCGGCCGCGCCGTCGCGTCTTCCCCGGCCCTGGAGCTGGCGCTGGACGACAAGGTCGGCCAGGCCGACGAGAAGATCACGCTCATCGACGCCCTCCTGGCGGGCCGTGCCAGCGAGGCGAGCGCGGTCATCCTGCGCGAGGTCGTCGGCCACGCCCGCGGCCGCAGCGCCCGCAGCGCGATCGAATCGGCCGCCCGCGTCGTCGCCGACGAGCGCGGCCAGGTGGTGGCTACCGTCACCGTTGCGGCCACGCTGCCCGGCCGGCGCCGCGAGGGCGTCGCCGCTCATCTGGCGCGACAGTACGGCCGCGATGTTACCGTCAACTACGTGATCGATCCCGCCATCGTCGGCGGCATGCGCATCCGTGTCGGCGATGAGGTGATCGACGGCACAGTCACGTCGAAGCTGACGGATGCCAGGCTCAAGCTGGCCGGCTGACCCGGCGGCGCTGCGACCCAGGACGACAGTCGGGATCATCGGTCCCGTGAGAAGGAAACGAGAGATGGCAGAACTAACGATCAGCCCCGAAGAGATCCGTGCGGCGCTGCAAGATTTCGTCGGGTCGTACGAGGCCAAGCGGGCCAGTGCGACCGAAGTGGGCCATGTCATCGACGCCGCCGACGGCATCGCGCACGTCGAAGGGCTGCCCGGCGTCATGGCCAACGAGCTCATCCGGTTCGCGAACGGCGTCGAAGGCCTGGCACAGAATCTCGACGAGACCGAGGTCGGCGCGATCGTCTTGGGCGAGTTCGGCGGCATCGTCGAGGGCATGGAGGTCACCCGCACGGGCGAGGTGCTCTCCGTCGCGGTCGGCGACGGCTATCTCGGCCGTGTCGTCGACCCGCTCGGCAACCCGATCGACGGGCTCGGCGAGGTCAAGACGGAGACCCGGCGTGCGCTGGAGCTGCAGGCGCCCGGCGTCATGCAGCGCAAGAGCGTGCACGAGCCGTTGCAGACCGGCATCAAGGCGATCGACGCCATGATCCCGATCGGCCGGGGTCAGCGCCAGCTCATCATCGGCGACCGCCAGACAGGCAAGACGGCGCTCGCGGTCGACACGATCATCAACCAGAAGGCCAACTGGGAGTCCGGCGACCCGAACAGGCAGGTGCGGTGCATCTACGTCGCCGTCGGCCAGAAGGGCTCCACGATCGCCTCCGTCAAGGGTGCCCTCGAAGACGCCGGGGCGATGGAGTACACGACGATCGTCGCCGCCCCCGCCTCCGACCCGGCCGGGTTCAAATACCTCGCACCGTATACGGGAAGCGCCATCGGCCAGCATTGGATGTACGCCGGCAAGCATGTGCTCATCGTCTTCGACGACCTCTCCAAGCAGGCCGAGGCGTACCGTGCGGTGTCGCTCTTGCTGCGTCGGCCGCCGGGGCGTGAGGCCTACCCGGGCGACGTTTTCTACCTGCACTCGAGGCTCCTGGAGCGTTGCGCCAAGCTCTCCGACGAGCTGGGTGCCGGGTCGATGACGGGGCTTCCGATCATCGAGACGAAGGCCAACGACGTGTCGGCCTACATTCCGACGAACGTGATCTCCATCACCGACGGCCAGATTTTCTTGCAGTCCGACCTCTTCAACGCCAACCAGCGCCCGGCGGTCGACGTGGGCATCTCCGTCTCCCGTGTCGGTGGCGACGCGCAGTTGAAGTCCATCAAGTCGGTCTCGGGAACGCTCAAGATCGAGCTCGCCCAGTACCGGGCGCTGCAAGCCTTCGCGATGTTCGCCTCCGACCTCGACGCGGCGAGCCGCCGCCAGCTCGACCGAGGCGCGCGGCTCACGGAGCTTCTGAAGCAGCCGCAGTATTCGCCGTACCCGATCGAGGAGCAGGTCGCTTCCATCTGGGCGGGCAGCAACGGCAAGATGGACGACCTGCCCGTCGAGGAGGTGCTGCGTTTCGAGGCGGAGATGCTCGAGCACCTCCGCCGCAACACGACCCTCCTTAC
>DASTNL010000042.1:0-8358 GCA_035720905.1 Microbacteriaceae bacterium | reverse complement strand
CGCGCAGGTGATGGGCGCCGTGCCGCAACTCGACTGGCTGCACCCGTGGCTCTTCAGCCGTTACTGGACCGGCTTCACCGGGCTCTTGACGAAGCCCATCGACGGGGGAGCCTTCGTCAAGAACCTCGTGCTGCAGGGCGGCTACGTGCTCGTCGCCGGCGCCCTGGCGTGGAGCCGCCTCGCGACGAAAGACATCTTCGACTGACACGCACCCGAAGCGGCCGTAACGCCCCTCCCGGCGCACGCGTAGTCTCAAAGCCGAGGGCCCGCGGAAACCGGCGGGCAAGGCGAGGGAGGCTCCCGTGACAAACCCGTACGACCAGATCGCCGTGGTCCCCGGATTCACCTTGGCGAGCCCGGACATCGCCGACGGCCGAGAGCTCGCAAGGGAACAGGTCAGCGGCGTCCTGGGTGCGGGTGGGGAAGACGTCTCCCCGGGGCTGTCGTGGTCTGGCTTTCCCCTGTCGACGAAAAGCTTCGTGGTCTCGGTCTTCGACCCCGACGCGCCGACGGGCAGCGGCTTCTGGCACTGGGTGGTCGCCGACCTGCCCGTCACCGTGACGAGTCTTCCGACCGGCGCGGGCAGGGAGGAGCCGGGCGCCGACCTGCCCGCGCCGGCCTGGCAGCTGCGCGGCGACAGCGGGCACGCGCGCTACATCGGTGCGGCCCCGCCTGCCGGTCACGGCAAGCACCGCTACTTCACCGCCGTGCACGCCGTCGACGTGCCGAGCCTCGGCGTGCCGCACGATGCGAGCCCCGCCTACCTCATGTTCAACCTTTTCCGCCACACGCTGGCGAGGGCGTCGATGGCCCCCTGGTGGGAGGCGCACTGAGCTCGAGCCGGCCGGGGCGTCAGTTGACGACGTCCGGGTCGCTGCCAACCCGCTTGCCGTGGTCGAGGCCGTCGATGGCGGCCATCTCGTCGTCGGTCAGCGTGAAGTCGAAGATCGCGAAGTTCTCTTGGAGCCGTGCGCGGTGCGTCGACTTCGGGAAGATGATGCGGCCGTGCTGAATGTGCCAGCGCAGCACGACCTGCGCGCCCGTGACGTCGTGTGCGGCGGCCGCCGCCCGGATCGGTGCGAGGCCGAAGAGGTCGTACTTCGCTTGGCCGAGCGGCCCCCACGCCTCGGTGCGGATGTCGTGCTCGGTGCCGAAGGCCTGCAATTCCCGCTGCGCGAATGCCGGATGCAGCTCCACCTGGTTGACAGCCGGCACGAGGTCGGTCTCGGCGAGAAGCCTCGTCAGGTGGGCCACCGTGAAATTGCACACACCGGCTGCCTTCGCGCGCCCGTCGGCCGCGAAGGTCTGGATGGTGCGCCACGTGTCGATGTACTTGTCCACCCCCGGCAGCGGCCAATGGATGAGATACAGGTCGAGGTAACCGGTGCCGAGCCGGTCGAGGCTGCGCTCGAACCCACCTCGCACGTCGCCGGCCCGATGGTCGTCGTTGCTGAGCTTGGTGGTGATGAACAACTCCTCGCGGCGGATGCCGGTCGCGGCGATCGCCTTGCCGACCTCGGTCTCGTTGTTGTACCCGGTGGCCGTGTCGATGTGCCGATAGCCGATCTCCAACGCGTCTTCGACCACGCGTTGGGTGTCGGCAGGATCGACGAGAAAGACTCCGAAGCCTAGTTGGGGGATCGTCGTGCCGGAGTTGAGGGAAACCTGCGGAATCGATTCGGTCATGGTCGAATGCTAACCGCCCGCATGCCGCGTCGGCGATCAGGGCGTTCCTCCGTATCCTTTTAACCGTGGGCCCCGGGACTCCGGGTCCCGACGGCAGGCCTTGGCGGCCCGCGGGAGGAGGAGGAAGGTGGCCGGATTCGTCGCGAATCTCGATCGGGCGGGAAACCGAGAGCCGCAGGGTTTCGCCCCGCGCCGGTTGGCCAAGGATCCCGAACAGTTCGGCCAGAACGGAGACCCGTTAGAGCCAGCCGACGACGTCGACCCCGCCGACCCGCGTTTCATCGCGGCGAACCTGCAGCACTGGGTGGCGAACTCGGTGCGGGAGGGCGTGCTGCTCGGCCGCACGAATCTGGCCACGATGCTGACCTCGTTGACGACGACGTCACCCGAGATGGGCTATGACCGGGTGCTCAGCACGCTGCGCGGCTATGAGCTCATGCAACTGCACGACCTCGTCACCTGGAGCACCAAGTACGATTCCGTGCGCTCGATCGTGACGCTGGTCTTGAACGAGCACTTCCGCTGAACCGCGGCTGCCGACCGGGCGGCTGGCGGCCTTACGACACCATGCGCACGACGGCGAGCACGAGGATCGCGATGCTCACCACGCCGAGGCCCGCCCGCAGGACGGCGGCGGCGCGCGCGCCTGTCGCCGTGCGGGCCTGCAGGGCCTGGTCGGGGGAGGCGATGAGCTGCTGCCGCATGCGACGTTGCGCCCTGGCCTGCAGAACCCCGGCGATCAAGACGACGATGAGGAACACGGAAAGCGCCGCGCACCACGTCGACAGCGCCGTCCATGGCATGCCAACGAGCAGTATCAGGCCGAACGCGAGAGCGACGACAAGCGCGACCGTCGACGCGATGCCATAGACCTTGCCGAAGTGCCTGAAGAACGCCACGCGGCTTTGTGGCGAAAGTGTGGCCGTCGTCGTGCGTGCGATGACGATGAGGCTGAACCAGCCGCCGATCCACACGCTCGTCGCCACGAGCAAGACGATGAGAAAAAGCGCGAGAAGCGGCGTCGGATACACCGACGCCGTCTCCTCGCTGCCGCCCGCGGCGGCAAGCACGATCCTCACTTCGCAGCGGGCCGACCGATGTCGACGCGCCACACCTCCGGGCCCTGCTCAAGGTATTCCCACGTGAAGTCACCGGCGTGTTCGGCGGCGAACTGGTAATAAAGAGGCTTGGGGTCGTGATCGTTGACCAACACATAGCCCTCGCCGGGCTGGAGCTTGCCGAACTCCTCGAAGATGATCTGGTGGCGGCGCGCGGGGATCTCGTTACGGACGTCGAGAACTGGTCTATCGCTCATGATTCACTCTCTTATCGAAGGACACTGTTGAAACTAGCATGGCCCATCCAATAAAAAGTAATAAAATGAGGTGCGTCGGCACGTGAGAGACCAGCGAGACGGGGACGAGATCGAAGGACACGACCGAGCCGCGGCATCCCCCCAGCCACGGCCCCGACCCTCGACCGAAACGGCGGAGACGTCGGTTCCCGTCGAGCCCTCTCACGTGCCTACATTGTCTTCCGACACGCCCGACGGGGCGAAAAAAAACGGCGGCACAGCCACCGAGCCCGGGCCTGAGCCGGACGGCGACGATGCCGCATCCGTCTCGCACGTCTTAAGCGGTCACGCCGGCTCCCGGGCCCGTGACCTGCAGAACGGGTTCACCATCGAGGCGCCCAGCCGGCTGGGCGGGGCACGGGCGGCAGGCGGCGTCACCTTGCAGCGCTCGGCACTCAGCCGCACGAGCATTCGGCTGCTCTTCCTGATCCCCGGGGCTATCGCGCTCTTGAGCGGGCTCGACGCGGCGCTCTTGCTCTTGGGCGTCTGGTCGCCGGTGATGACCGAGCGGCTCCCCGTGGTGCACGGCCCGCTCCTCGTGTTCGGCTTCGTCGGCACGGTCATCACGCTGGAGCGCGCGGTCGCCGTGCGGCGGTGGTGGGGCTTCGGGTCGCCGAGCTTCTACGGCCTGGGCGGCATCCTCCTTCTGACCCCGCTGCCGATCCAGGTCGGCCAGGTACTGTTCGGCCTGGGCGGCGTCGTGCTCCTCTTCATCTACCTGGCCATCTGGCGCCGCCAGAAGATGCTCTCCAGCGCCATCCAGTCGTTGGGCGCCTTCCTCGCGGTCGCATCGGCCCTCCTGTGGATCGGCGGCTACGACGCCGATGCGCTCGTCCCCGGGATGGCGGGGTTCATGGTGCTGACGATCGCGGGGGAGCGGGTCGAACTGGCACGGCTCGTCACCCTCAGCAAGACGACGGAGCGCACCGCGTTCGGGGTGTGCGCGGGCCAGGCGGTCGGCGTGCTGATGGCGATGCTGTGGCCGGCAGTCGGCTACCCGATCTTCGGCCTCTCGCTCATCGCCGTCGTCGCATGGCTGGCCGTGTTCGATGCCGCGCCGCGCCTCGCGAAGCTGCCCGGCCTGCCGCGCTATATCGCCCTATGCCTCTTGGCCGGCTACGGCTGGCTCATCGTCGCCGGCCTCATCTGGACGGTCGCGGGCCCCGTCACCAACGGGCCGTGGTACGACGGGGCCGTGCACAGCGTGTTCCTCGGGTTCACGATCGCCATGATCATGGCGCACGCGCCCGTCATTCTGCCGGCCGTGCTGCGCCGGCCGCTGCCGTATTACCCGATCTTCGCGCTCCCCGTCATCCTCTTGAACGCGTCGCTCGTCTTGCGCATCCTTATCGGTGACCTGTATTCGATACCGCTCATGGTGCAGATCGGCGGCATCGTCAACGTCATCGCGCTGCTCCTGTTCGTGATCTTCAGCGTCATCTCCGTCGTGCGCGGCAAACAGCCCGCCCGCGTGCCCGCGCTGCCGCGTACGGGAGTCTGGGCCGCGCGGTCGGTGGCGCCGTCGCCCGCGGCGGTCGCCCCGGCACCGGAGGAGGCTTCGTGAGTGACGACAAGGCAGCACGCACCACAGGGCGCAGCGCCGATGGTAACGCGAGGCGGGCCTGGTATCGCAGGGTCGACTCGCTCGTTCTCGCCTGGGCGCTCGCGGCCGCCGTCGCGGGCGTGATCCCATGGCGGGGCCAGGCCACCGCCTGGCTGAGCGTACATCTCGTGCTGCTGGGCGCCGCGACCGCGGCGATCATGATCTGGAGCCAATACTTCGCCGACACGCTGATCCACCGGGCCGGCGACGGGCGCCGTGGGCTTGCCGCGCGACTCGCCCTGCACACGCCGGGCACGCTCGCCGTCATCGTCGGGGTGCCGTTCGGCCTGTGGCCGCTCGTCGTCGCCGGCGCGGCGGCTGTGGCCGTGGCGATCGTCTGGCACGTGGCGGCGTTGTACCTGCGGGTTCGCTCGACGACCACGCGCTTCTCGATCGTCTTGCGCTACTACGTCGTCGCCGGCCTCATGCTCGTCGTCGGCATCTGCCTGGGAGTCGTGATGGCCGGGGCAGACGCGGGCCAGGCGGCGCACGGCCGTCTGCTTCTCGCCCACGTCGCTTTCAACGTCGCGGGCTGGGTGGGCCTCAGCGTGCTCGGCACGGTGGTTCTTCTCTGGCCGGCGATCCTGCACACCCGTATCGAGCAGAGCGCCGACCAAGCGGCCCGCCGCGCACTGCCGGTCGGCGCCCTCGGCATCCTCGTCGTCGGCGCCGCCTCTCTGACGGGCATCCGCCTGCTCGGCAGCGTAGGCCTCCTGCTGTACCTTGCCGCGGTGCTGCTCGTCTTGCGGGAGTGCGCCCGGCAGGCGAAGGCGACTCCGCCCACCTCGTATGCCGGTTGGGCCATGGGCACGGCCCTTCTCTGGTTCGCCGGCTGCATCGCGGCCTTGGCCGTCGCCGTCTTCGTCGCCGGGTGGCCCGGCATCGAGACGGTGATCGCCGCGCTTCTCGTGCCGTTCGTCGTCGGCTTCGTCGCCCAGCTGATCAGCGGCGCCTTGAGCCACCTCATCCCGGTCACGGTCGGGGGCGGCGCGGCCTCCGTGCGGCGCATGAACGCGGCGCTCGACGCGCAAGGCGCCTTCCGGGTCATCGTCGTGAACGGCGCGCTCGTCGTGGCGCTCTTCCCGCTGCCGCGCCTCGTACACGTCGTCGTCGTCGTCGTCGCCGTCGCCACCCTCGTCGCGGTTATCCCGCTCGCCGTCGTCGCGATACGCAACAGCAGGCGAACGGATGCTCCGGTGGCGCCACGCTCGGCCGAGGAGCGCCGTGCCACCATCACCTTGCACTCGCTGAGCGGCAGCATGTTCGCCGCCGTCGGCGTGCTGGTGCTCGCCGTCGCCGTCGGAGTGTCGTTCAGCGGCGAAGCCTCGTTCTCGACGACCGGGCCGGGCATCATCGCCTCTTCACAGGGCGGCAGCGCGGCGTCGACCGCGGCCGAGATCAAGCCGACGGGCAAGACCACCCGGGTCGAGATGACGATGAAAGATCTGCGATTCTGGCCGAGCACCGTCAAAGTGCCCGCGGGCAACAAGCTCGTCATCCACGTCACCAACAAAGACGACATGGTGCACGACCTCACGCTGGCGACCGGGCAGAGTTCCGGGCGGCTCGTCGGCGGCAAGTCGGCCACCGTCGACGTCGGGGTCGTGACCGCGAACATCAACGGCTGGTGCTCGATACCGGGCCACCGGCAGCTCGGCATGGTCATGAAGATCGTGGCAGAGGGCGCAGCGGCGACCAAGGGCGGCAGTCACGCGGGCACGACCGATCATTCCTCCGGCGGCATGGCCATGGCGATGGGCTCCGGGCAAGGCAAATCCGCAGCCTCCGACATCGACCTGGCAAAGAACCCGCCCGCCTCTTTCACGGCTCGTGACCCGCAGCTGCCGGCGAGGACCGGCAAGGTGCACCACATCACCCTCACGGTGCGCGACGTGAAGACCCAGGTGGCGCCGGGCATCACCCAAGACCTCTGGACCTATAACGGCACCGCACCGGCGCCCATCATCCAAGGCAAGGTCGGGGATCGCTTCGACATCACCCTCATCAACCACGGCGACATGGGCCACGGCATCGACTTTCATGCGGGAGAGCTCTCGCCGAACGGGCCGATGCGCACCATCAACCCGGGTCAGAAGCTGACTTTCAGCTTCACCGCGGAGCACAGCGGCATCTGGCTGTATCACTGCTCGACCATGCCCATGTCGCAACACATCGCGAACGGCATGTACGGCGCGGTCATCATCGACCCACCCGGCATGGACAAGGTCAGCAAGCAGTTCGTCTTCATTCAGTCGGAGTACTACCTGGGCCCGCAGGGCGGCATCGCCGACCCGAAGCGCATCGCGACGCAGAACCCCGACCTCGTCGTCTTCAACGGCTACGCCGACCAGTACAAGTACCGCCCGATCACCGTGAAGGCGGGTCAGCGCGTGCGAATATGGGTGCTCGACGCCGGGCCGAACGTGCCCGCCGACTTCCATGTCGTGGGCACCCAGTTCCCCACGGTCTTCAAGGAGGGCAACTACCTCATCCAGAACGGCGGCGTCACGAAGACCGGGGCCTCCCAGGCGCTCGGCCTCATGCCGGCCCAGGGCGGCTTCGTCGAGCTCACTTTCCCGGCGCCGGGCGACTACACCTTCATCAGCCACATCATGTCCGACGCCGAGAAGGGCGCCATGGGCGTCTTCCACGCCGTGAAGTGACCTGCCGGGCCGCCCCCGCGCCGGAACCGGGTGCGCTTCGGCGCCGGAGCCGCGGGGTCAGCCAGATAAGCGCGGCGGTCGCCAGCGCGGCCCGGCCGGCCCCGAAGAGGATGACCCACCAGCCCGCCGCGCGCCCCGCGGCGAGAAGCGCCGCACCGACGAGGCCGAGCGCGACATCGACCAGGTACGGCGCCTTCAGCCAGAACATCAGGCGGCGGGTCGCGGGATCCATGAACCCATCGTGATCCTCCGGCCAGACGCCCGCCGCGCCCGTGCCGCCCCGATAGTCTCGACCCATGGGTGCCGGGGCGTCGCGCGGGGGCGACGCCGACGCGATCGTCGTCGGGTCGGGCCCGAACGGCCTCGCGGCGGCCGTCACCCTCGCGCGGGCCGGCCTGCGGGTCGTCGTCGTGGAACGTTCCGACCACGTCGGGGGAGGGGCGGCCACCCGCGAGCTCCTCGTTCCTGGCGTCTGGCACGACGTCTGCTCGGCGGTGCATCCGCTCGCATTGGCGGGCGAATTCTTCCGCCGGTTTCACATCACCGAGCGCGTCCGGTTCCTGACGCCGGAGGTCTCCTACGCGCAGGCCGTCACGCCGGCCCATGCGGCGCTTGCCTGGCGGAGCCTCGACCGCACGGCCGACGCACTCGGTGAAGACGGCGACGCGTGGCGCCGGCTCCTCGGCCCGCTGGCCGCGGAGCCGGCGCGGCTCTGGAACCTGGCAGGCCGACCGGCGTGGCGCGTGCCCGACGACCCCGCCTTCCTGCTGCGTTTCGCGGCCCGCGTGGCGCGGCACGGCATCCGCGGCCGGGCGGGCGGGTTTCGCGGCGACGACGCCCCGGCGCTTCTCGCCGGGGTCTTCGCACACACGACCGGCCCACTGCCCGGGCTCGGGGCGGCGGCGGCCGGCCTCGTCTTGACCGGGCTCGCCCACGCGGGCGGCTGGCCCATCCCGTACGGCGGCAGCGCCTCGATCGTGCGGGCGCTGACGGCGGATCTCGCCGCGCACGGCGGCCTGATCGAGACCGGGGTCGAGGTCACCGACCTCGGC
>DASTNL010000041.1:0-6552 GCA_035720905.1 Microbacteriaceae bacterium | reverse complement strand
CGCAGCGTGTCGCTGGAGTTCATCGACTGCCCCGACCGCAGGGTGACCCGGGCCGCCGTCGACCTGGTCGCCCGTGAGGCCGAAGCGCCCGGCACCCAGGTGACCGCGATCTTGCCCCGGCGCAGCTTCTCACCGCTGCTCGGCCGGCTGCTGCACGATCGCACGGCGGATCGGCTGGCGCGCGTCATCAGCCATATCCCACAGGCGGCCGCCACGATCGTGCCCTACGACGTGCAGGCACACATCCGTTCGGCGATGCCAAACCTGCCGGAGGAGCGCATCACCCGGTCGATCGAGCGTCTCGCCAGCCGCCTGACGGGCCACGACGACGAAGACCTGGCGACCGCGACGACGGCTGCGCCGCACGCGGGGCCCGGCAGCTCGCCGATCGGAGTCCTCGTGCCCGGACGCAAGGCGGTCGTCGAGGCCTACCTCACGGAGCTTTCCACCGACGGCCGGCGCGAGCACGGGCACACTGTCTTGGCGTGCAGCCTCGCCGATGACACGGCCCGTCTCTCGGTCACGTTCTCGCGCGCCGCCGACGGCCTCGAGGTCGGCCAGCGGTTGCGGCTGACCGGCGTGCCCCATCGCGACGGCCCGGGCCGGCCGCTCGTGATGGCCGATCCGGAGTTCCATGTCGTCCTCGACCCCGACGCGGCCGACGACGAGGCCGACGCCGAAGACGCCGGCACGGTGCCGTCCTCCGACGCTCGGAATCGAGACGCGGCTGGTGACGAGAAGGCGGGCACGGGCGAGGACGATGCCCGACATTGACCTTTTCCCACCCGCGACGGGCACGCATATCGTCTTGCTCGTCGTGGCGTTCGTGCTCTCGGCGATCGTGGGGCTCGAACAACAACGTCGCCTGAAAAGCGCGGGGCTTCGCACCCACACGCTCGTCGGAGTCGGGGCGGCCCTCTTCACTCTCGTCTCCGCCTACGGATTCGCCCCGGTCCTGGGGCCCGGCGTCGTGCTCGACCCCTCCCGCATCGCGGCCCAGATCGCGTCCGGCATCGGCTTCCTGGGCGGCGGGGTCATCTTCGTCAGGCAGAATGTCGTCAACGGGCTGACGACCGCGGCTTCCATCTGGGTGACCGCCGCCATCGGCATGGCCTGTGGCGCGGACATGCCGGTTGTCGCGGCGGCCGGCACGGTGCTCTACCTCGTGACGATCATCGGGTTGTCGCCGCTCGGCCGCGCGATCCGCGTGCGCCAGTGGGGAAAGGAAGAACAGTGCATCATCCACTACAAAGACGGCAAGGGGGCGTTGCGCGTCGTGCTGGAGAAAGCGAGCATCCTCGGCTTTGAGGCGACCCTCCTCGACACGCGCATCGTCGAGAAGTCGGGCAAGCGTGACCGCGTCGAGGCACGGTTCCGCTTCAGCGGCCGCACGCCGCTCGAGAGTCTGGTCGAGGAGCTTTCCGAGATCGACGGAGTGACGAAGGTGGCGTTGTCTCACGCCGACGACGACTGAAACGGGCAGAAGGGCCGCACCGAACCGGCTGGCGATCCCCTTCGGCTTGAGCGGGCTGGCCGTCGCCTGGACTCTCGCACAGAAGGATCTCGGGGCCTGGGCATGGATGGGTGTTCTCGCGTGGGCTCTCGCCGCCGCCGCCTGGCTGTACTTCTCGGCCGCGTGGCTGCGGGGCGCACTCACCGCTCACCGGGTGCTGGCCGATCTGCGTCACCCGCTCCTCGGGCCGTTCGTCGCCCTCGTGCCGGTCGTCGCGATCCTGCTGGGCGGGCAAAGCGCCCACTACGTGCCGGCCGTGGGCGCCGGTCTCGTCGTCGCGGCCCTCGTCGTCATCGGCATCATGAGCGCGTGGTCGCTGTCGGCCATCCTCGCGGGCACCGTGGACGCGCACGTCTTCCACTCGGGGTATTTCCTCTTCATCCTGGCCGGCGGTTTGATCGGTGCCATCGGGTTGGCGGAGATCGGCGCGCTGCGGGCCGCGACGGCGGCCTTCGCGATCGGCGTGTTCTTCTGGGCCGTGCTCGCGGCCGTTGTGGTGGCGCGCCTGGCGGCGGGCCCGGCGATAGCCGACGCCTACGTGCCGACGCTGGCCATCTTCTCGGTGCCGCCGAGCGTCGCCGGGCTCGGCTGGTTCGGCATCCACGGCTCGCAAATCGACTGGGTGCAAGACACTCTGCTCGCCTTGACCGTGTTCCTCGTTCTCAGCCAGGGTTTCCTCGTGCACCGCTACGCCAAGCTGCCGTTCTCGCTGGGGTTCTGGTCTTTCACCTTCACGGCGGCCGCGCCGGTCTCGTACGGGATGCACTGGCTTGCCGCGACCACCCCGCCGGGTTGGCGGATCTGGTCGTGGGTGATGCTCCTCGCCGTCACGCTCTGGATCGTATGGATCGCAGTGCGCTCCGTGCCTCTTCTCTTTGGACGCGGCGCGCGCCGGTGAGAGTGGCTCCGGTTCCAGCGCTCACCCAGGAAGGGGCCGGTACGCTGCCTGCGGAAGAAAACGCATGACACAGACACCCCCGCGCCACGGACGCGCCCGGCAAGGCCGGTTCGCGAGGCCTCGCCGCCGTCGCCGTCGGATCGCCGTCATCGCCTCGGTGACCGCCGCGAGCCTTCTCGCCGTGCTCATCGTCGGGGTCGGCCTCGGCGCCGCCTCCCTCGCGCTCCTGCCGGGCTACCTGAAGATCCCGACTCTCCAACAGGCGAGCACCATCTACGCCAACGAGAACGGCAAGCCGGTGCCCATCGCGACGTTCTTCGCGCAGAACCGGGTGCTCGCCACGTGGGACGAGGTCTCGGCGAAGGTGAAAGACGCGGCCGTCGACACCGAAGACCCGAACTTCTACAAAGAGGGCGGCATCAGCATCCGCGGCACCCTCCGCGGCGCGATTCAGACCTTCTTGCGCCACGACACGCAAGGCGGGTCGACGATAACCCAGCAGTACGTGAAGAACGTGCGCACCCAACTCTGTAACGAGGAGTACATGGCGCCGCCCGACGCGTCGGAAAAGGTCGCACAGAAGGTGCGCGAAGAGTGGCAGGCGTGCAACCGGGACGCCTCGGGGGTGACGGTGACCCGCAAGCTGCAGGAGATCCGCTACGCGACCGCGCTGGAGAAGCGCTACTCGAAGAAGCAGATATTGCTCGGCTACCTCAACATCGCCTTCTTCGGCGGCAACGTCTACGGCATCCAGGCTGCCTCGCACTACTACTTCGATACCACGGCCAAGAACCTGACCCTGCCCGAGGCGGCCACTCTCGTCGCTATCGTCAACAGCCCCAACAACCTCCGCCTCGACGAGGACGCCAAGGCGAACCCCGGCAACAACGCCGGCAACGGGTTCGCCGCCGCCAAGGATCGACGGGATTACGTGCTCGGCAAGATGCTGAAGGCGAAGGACATCACACAGGCCCAGTATCAGGCGGCGGTGGAGACGAAGGTCAGCCCGAAGATCACGCCGGTGCACAGCGGCTGCATGAGCGCCGACAAGTACGACGCGGGATTCTTCTGCAACTACGTGCAGCACGAGATCTTGACCGACCCGGCCTTCGGTGCGAACCCGGAGGACCGGCTCGCGACGTTCCAGCGCGGGGGAATGAAGATCTACAGCACCCTCGACCTCAACCTGCAGAAGACCGCGCACGACGCGCTTGGCGCGTATATCCCGCCCACGAGGCAGGGCATGGAATTGGGTGGCACGCAGGTGGCTATGCGGGTCGGCACCGGCCAGATCGTCACCATGGTCGAGAACCGACGATACAACGACACCAACAGCCCGCCCGCCGGCTCGACCTCCATCAACTACGCCACCGACTTCAACCAGGGCGGCTCGGCTGGCTTCCAGACCGGGTCGACGTTCAAGGCCTTCGTACTCGCCGCGTGGCTCGAGGCCGGGAACACGCTCGGCCAGATCGTCAATGCGAACAACCACTACTTTCCGGCCTCTGACTTCCACTCCACGTGCGGCGATTCCGCGTGGGCGAACTGGCCCGTGCAGAACTCGGAAGCCTCCGAGGGCGGGTACATGTCGGTCTTGAACGCGACCGCAAACTCGGTCAACACGGCGTATGCCGAGATGGGCACCCAGCTCGACCTGTGCTCCATCTCGAAGATTGCCGAGTCGTTGCTCGTGCATTCTGCCTCACCCAGCACCAACCCGTGGCAGGTGCTGCCGCCCATGATTCTCGGCAGCAACTACATCTCGCCGTTGTCGATGGCGACCGCTTACGCGGCCTTCGCCAACAAGGGCGTCGTCTGTACCCCGGTCGCGATTTCTTCCGTGGTCGGCCCGGGCGGCAAAAAGATGCAGGCGCCGAAATCGCAGTGCAGCCAGGCGATTCCCGAGAACATCGCCAACACGGTCGCCTATGCGTTGCAAAGCGTGATGCGTTACGGCACGGCCGTCGCCGCCAACCCGAACGACGGCATCCCCATTTTGTCGAAGACCGGCACGACGACGAACGCGGTAGACAACTGGCTCGTCTCTTCGACGACGAAGGTGGCGAGTGCGCTCTGGATCGGCAACGTGAAGGGCAACACCAACCTGCGCACCGTCTACTTCTCGCCGACGAGCGGCTACGGGCCGGTCTATTCGGGCATGAACGTGAAGTTCGCCGTCGACAAGCCCATCTTGCAGGCCTTGAACGCCAGGTTCGGGGGAGCGGCGTTCGGCGCCCCCGACCAGGCGTTGGTATACGGTTCGCAGGGCGGCCCGCCGTCGAGCGCCCCGGCCACGACGTCGGCGCCGGCCACGACGTCGGCTCCCGCCGACACCGCCACGCCGCCGCCGACCGTGAGCACGCCGCCGGCCGCGACCTCGCCGGTGACGCCGCCACCCGGTCAGGTGACCAGCCCCGCCGACCCCGGAGGCGAGGGCGGTTCCCAGGGCGGCGCCGGGGGGTCGGCCGGTCAGAAGAGCCCTGACGGCCAGGGGCCTCAGCCCACGGCCGGCGACCTGAGGCCTGGCGGCTAGGCAAGAGGCCCCGCCTCGGCGGGGTTCTCAGCCCTTCGGCCGGCTCTTCGGCTCGCCGCCGAAAAGCCGTGTCCCGGCGAAGACGAGCGCTGCGACACACAGCGCGGCCAGCAGCCCGAGGCCCGCCAGCGTGCCGCGGGAGAGAGGAACCGCCTGGGTCCCCGGCGCGTTCGACGTGTCGGCCGAGGCCGCATGGTTGCCCGAGCAGACGAGAGAATCGTTTCCGGCCGCCTCGGGGGTGCCGCGTGGCGGGTCGTAGTCGAAGTTCATCGTGTTGAAGATGAGCTTGCCGTTCGGCGCGACAACGTTATAGGAGACGCGGTAGCTGCCGGGTGTGCCCATCGCGACCGGCACGCTCAGCGTTCGCCCCCGCAAGGTGGCGCAGGCCGTCTCGAAGTACTGGCTCTCGTAGTTCGGCCCAGAGACCCATAACGCCACGCCTTGCGACGGCAGCTTGATCGGTTCGTTGAAGGTCACCTGGACCTGAGACAGGGTCGTCGTCACGACGGAGGAGGGCCCGGGTGACCAGGAGACGGGCTGCAGGCCGCCCTCGGCCGATGCGGCTGCGGCAGGACCCGCCGCGCCCAGGCCGACAAGCGCGAGGGCGAGGGCCGCCCCGACGCCCACGCGAGCTGCGATAGCGGGTCGGCGCGCCATCATAACCGTGTCGCGACGGCCTCCAGCACCGCCCGAAAGTGACGTGACTCGGGGTCGATCAGGTCTTCGTGCCCGGCGCCCGGCAGAACCGTGCGCTCGATGCCGGCGGTGACGCTCAGCGGCACGACCTCGTCTGCGTCGCCGTGCAAGACCGTGACGCGGCTAGGCCGCCGGCCGAGGTGTTCGGCCGGGTTCAGCCGATGCCATAAGGCAGGCCGCTCTTGGGCCGAGGCGCCGATCCAGGAGCGGATGTCGGCCTCGCCGTTCGCCGCGTCTTTCGCGTGCACGAACAGGTCGGCGACGGGCGCGAGGGCGACCACCTGCGGGCTGTTCGTCTTGTAGGCGGCGGCGTGCAGCAACGCCAGGTGGCCGCCGGCCGAGTGGCCGACCATGACACGCACGAGCCGGCCGCGACCGGCGAGGAACCCGAGAAAGTCTTCCACGTCGTCGAGGGAGTGCATAGGGCTGCCGGCGGTGCGCCGGTATTCGGGAAGGTAGACGTGGGTGCCTGCCGCCGCGAGCTGCCGGCTCATGGGGCGCAGATAGCCGCGGTTCGTGTCGGCCCGCCAGAAGCCGCCGTGCAGCAGCACCACGTCGGGGTCGCCAGCCTTGCCGTACTCCTCGAACACGCGGTCGACCCCGTCACCGTAGTGGCGCACGACCGGGGGGCGCCTCGTCGCCGTCGCCCCGCCCGCCTGGCCGTTCTTGGCTGCGTGGACCATCATGCCTCCCTCGCGGCGAGCCTACGCCGCGGGGATGGGTGTTCGATGGGACGGCGGGCGGGTGCCGGGGAGGGCCGGCCTGGCCTATGGGCGATAGATTGATACGGTGTCGGGGCAGGGGAGGATCGGCTACGCCGCCATGCTCGAACGGTTCACGCCGGCGGAGGCGGTCCGGTTGTCGGCGTACGCCGAGGCGCACGGATTCTCCGGCGTGCTCGCGGCCGACCGG
>DASTNL010000040.1:0-17921 GCA_035720905.1 Microbacteriaceae bacterium | reverse complement strand
CGCGGCCGGCCGCGCAGCCGGGCGGCACGGGTGGGGATCTCTTCGCCCAGATTCTGCACGCGGCCGCCGACCCGGGCGCGGGGCAGGCGCGGCCCGCATCCGCAGCAGTACGGCCGAACGGCCCAGGGCCGGAGCACCCAGGGCGGGGAGCGCGCCTCGCCGCGGGCGGGCGCGACCTTGCAGGCCCCGGCGCGAGTAGCGCGCGGGCCCGTTCAAGCAGCCAACACGAGAAGGATGACGGCGGTCCCGGGGCCGCCTGCACGGCCGCCCTTGGCTTCGCAGCGCTCTCGGCCGCGGCCCCGGCGCAGGCCGGATCGGCGCAGGCGGGCCCGGCGACGCAGCCCGGCCCGACCACACAGGCTGGTTCGGCAGCGCGAGCCGGCTCGGTCGCCCAGGATGCTTCGGCCGCGCGGGTCGGCCCGGCCGTGCAGGCTGCGTTGGCGGCCGCCGCGGCAGCGCCGGCCGGCCCTGCCGGAGCGCCGGGCACCGCGTCTCTCGCCGCGCAGGGCATGACGGCGTCTTCTGCGGCCGCGGCGCACGTGGCGGCGCCCGGGCCTGGCGTCGCGACGCTAGCCGCGACGATGCTTGGGGCCGGCGGGTCCGCTGCCGCCGGGGTTTCGGCCGGGGGCCGTGCCGTACCCGGCCTATCGGGCGTCGCCGCGGGCCCGTTCGCCGCAGTGCAGGGCACGGTGGGCGAGGCCTCGGCGGTCGACTCGGCGGTCGGCGGCAAGGCCGGGCCGGGGGCCGGCGTGCCGTCGTCGCCCGTCACGGGCACGGCGATTGCTGGGGCGTCCACGCTCCTGCCACAGGCGGGTGTCGCCGGCACGCCGCGTGCCGCCGTCGCGGGCGGCGGGTACGCGGGGGTCTTGGCGTCGGGCGCCGCCGGCGCAGGCACGGCGTCCGCCTCACGAGCGACGACGGCCACGGCGAGCGCCGCCCTGTCGGGTGCCGTGTCGCAGGCGGGCGTCGCCATGCCGGCCGGCCGTGCGGGTGCAGGCGGAGGTATGGAGCAGAGCGGCCGCGGCCTGCCCGGAGCCCCGCAGCCGCAAGGGCCGGGCCGCCTCGCCGGCCGGGCGGCCGCTCAAACCGGCACGGCTGCGCCGCGGGCGAGCGTCTCGGGCGCCCAGGCCCTCGCCAGCCAGGCCCCGGCCACGGCCGTCAGGCCCTCACCCGGGCCCGGTGACGGCGGTTCTTCGAAGAGCGCGTCGGGCGACGCATCGGGCCCGGCTCCGGCGCCCGCATCGGCCGCCGCCCAGGCCCTGGGCGCGGCAGCACCTTCCTCCCAAAACGCGCTTGTCGGTGTGGCACCCACACCAGCCCAGGCGGCGCTTTCTCCCCTGGCCGGCGGCCTCCTGCCGCAGCTCGTGCCGCAGATTGCGGCCCTCGCGGCGCAGGGGAGCGGGATGCACACGCTGCAGCTGCGGGTCACCCCCGAGAATCTGGGTACCGTCACGGTCACCGTCGACGTGACCGAGCAAGGCGTGCACGTGCAGCTCTTCTCCTCCACCGACGCCGGGCAGAATGCCCTGCGACAGCTCTTGCCGCAGCTGCATCACGACCTCGGCCAGACCGTCTCCGGCGGGTTTCTCACGCTTTCTGACCCGAGCGGATCCGGTGCCGATAGTGGAGGGCAGGCTGCAGGAGGTCAGGGTCAAACGGCGACCTGGGGCCCGCCACAGGACGGCGCTCGCCTCACAGACGAGCGGAGGCAGGATTCCGAGCACCCGGTCAGGCGCCCCTTACCCGGCAGCACGTCGGTGCTCGATATTTTCGCCTGACCGGCCAGACGGTTTGGACGGGACGAAGGAGAAAGATGTCAGCACTCGCTCCACTGGGCGCACCGACACCCGCCACGGCGGGATCCTCGGTGCCCGTCACGAGTGCCGGGGCGCCACCTGCCCCGGCCGCCGACGACGCGCAAGGCCAGAGCATCGATTACATGAGCCTCCTCCTCGCGCAGTTGCAGAATCAAGACCCGAGCTCCCCGATGGACGCCACCCAGATGGTGGCGCAGACCACGCAGCTCGGCATGCTGCAGCAGCTCACTCAGATGGAGAGCGACGCCAACCAGGCCCTCACCTTTCAGATGCGCCAGACGGCGGCCTCCCTTGTCGGGCTGACCGTGCAGTACACGGACGCGAACGGCGCCAGCGCGACGGGAGTCGTGCAAGGGGTCACGTTCGGTACCACCACGCCGACGGTGACGATCGGCGGCGTCTCGTTGCCGCTGTCTTCGGTGGCGGGCGTCACCTCCGGCGCCGCTGCGGCCGGATCCACCGCCTGAGCGCCCGCCCCTAAGGCGCGGCGGCGGGCCACGCATCCCCACACCACATCAGACGCACAGCCCACGACTTCGAACCGGACAGCTCAGAAAGGCACCTCATGCTCCGTTCTCTCGACTCCGGTGTCTCCGGCCTCCAGGCGCAGCAGACCATGCTTGACGTGGTCGCCAACAACATCGCCAACGTCAACACCACCGGCTATAAGGCCACCTCGGTGGAGTTCGAAGACACGCTCTCCCAAGTGCTGCACAACGCCTCCGGGCCGAACGCGAACAACGGCGGCACGAACCCCGCGCAGGTCGGCCTCGGCGTCGAGGTGGCGGGCATCGCCACCGACTTCACCGGCGGCGCCACCCAGACCACCGGGCAAGGCACGAACATGATGATCAACGGCAACGGCTTCTTCATCGTGAACAACGGCGGCCAGACCGCCTACACGCGGGCCGGCGCGTTCACTCTCGACGGCGCCGGCGACCTCGTCGCGCCCGACGGCTCCCTTGTGCAGGGCTGGTCGGCGAACGGAACCGGCCAGGTTCAGCGTGGCGCCGCGCCCGGCACGCTACACATCCCGCTCGGCAGCATGGTGCCGGCGACCGCGACGACGAGCATCACGATGAGCGGCAATCTGCCGGAGGACGCGACGACGACGCCCACCCCCACGACCCTCACGAGCCAGGCTCAGGTCTACGACTCCGCCGGCAAGCCGCACAGCATCACCCTCACGTACACCTTCGGCGGCGTCGACGGGTCGAACAACGCCACCTGGAATGTCGCGGCGACCGACGAGACCGGCGCGAGCCTCGGCACCGGCACCGTCGTGTTCGGCAGCGACGGCAGCCTGACCTCCGGCGGCACGATGAGCTTGAGCGACGGCATCACCGTCGACATGTCGAAGCTGACCGGATACGCCGGCACGACCTCGGTCAATGTCGCCGACCAGAACGGCAACGCGGCCGGAACGTTGCAGTCGTTCACGATCGGCACCGACGGCACCATCGAAGGCGCGTTCTCGAACGGCGCGAAACAGGCGATCGGCCAGGTCGCGATTGCGACGTTCTCCAACCCTTCCGGCTTAGAGAAGCTCGGCGACTCGCTCTTCTCCTCCACAGCCAACTCCGGCCTCGCACAGGTCGGCGCGCCGGGCAGCGGCGGCAGCGGCACGATCAGCGCCGACGCGGTGGAGGGCTCCAACGTCGACCTGGGGCGTGAGTTCACGAACCTCATCGTCGCCCAGCGTGCATTCCAGGCCTCCGCCCGCGTCATCACCACCTCTGACGACGTCTTGCAAGAACTCGTCAACCTGAAGACCAACTGACGATCAAGGCCGCGGCCGTCGCGGCGCACCGACAACCAGGAGCAGCTGCCGCATGATCCTCGTGACCAGGCTGAACGGTGGCCGGCTCGCCGTGAACCCCGACCTCATCGAACGGATCACCGCGTCGCCGGATTCCACCATCACGATGGTCGACGGCGTCTGCTACGTCGTGCGGGAGAGCCTCGAGACCGTCATCGACCGCATCGTCGACTACCGCGCCCGGGTGCTGGCGGTCGCCTCGTCGAAAGACGGCGGCGGCGACTCGCTCCTGACGATGATCGGAGGCGAGTGATCGTGGATCTCGCCACCATCGTCGGCCTTCTCGCCGCCTTCGGCTCGCTCGCGGCCACGATCTTCATCGAGGGTTCCGACCCGAGTTCCCTGCTTCTGCCCGGGCCGCTCATCCTGGTCTTCGGCGGCACGATCGGCGTCGGCATCGCCGGGGCCACGATGCACGACACGATAGCCGCCTTCAAGCTCGTTCCCGCCGCCTTCCGCGGCAGGCGGCCTGATATGGCAGGCACGATCGCCGCCCTCGTGCGGCTGGCCGACCTGGTGCGCCACGACGGGCTGCTCGCTCTCGACAGCGCGGCGGAGGAGATCGACGACCCGTTCCTGAAGACCGCGATGCAGGGCGTCGCCGACGGCGCCGACTCCGACGACCTCGCCACCCGCCTGCAAGACGAGATCGACACGCGGGCGGCCGGCCTTCGCCGGGGTGCGAAGTTTTTCGGCGTCTTGGGCGGGTACGCGCCGACCGTCGGCATCATCGGCACCGTCGTCTCGCTCACCCACGTTCTGGCCCACCTTTCTTCCCCGAACGCGCTGGGCCCGATGATCGCGAGCGCCTTCATCGCCACCCTCTGGGGGCTGCTCTCCGCGAACTTCATCTGGCTGCCGATCGGCAGCCGCATCGGCCGGCTGTGCGACCTCGAGGTGGAGCGGCAGAACCTCGTGCTCGAGGGCGTGCTCGCGATCCAAGCCGGCGTCTCCTCGCGGGCGCTCGCCGAGCGCCTGGCCGTTCTGGTGCCGGCCGAGACCGGCAAAGGCGGCGACAAGGAGAAGAAAGACAAAGACGGCAAGGGCGGCGAGGCGCCGGAGCGCGGGGCGAAAGCCAAGGGCCGGGGCACGAAGGCCGAGCGCAAGGAATCGGTGAACGCGTGACCCGGCACCGCCCCGGCCGCGCCCGGCGCGGTGCGAGCACCGACGACGAGGCGGCGCACGGCGCCGGCGAAGAGCGGTGGATGGCCTCGTACCTCGACATGGTGACCGTCTTGATGTGCACGTTCCTCGTCATGTTCGCGATGTCGAGCGTCAACGCCAACAAGTTCAAAGAACTGAAGAACTCTTTGCAGACCGGGTTCGGCATCGTCAAGACGCAGAAGGTCGACACGGCCCACGGCGTGGTCGTGCCGCCGAAAGACGTGAACGACCCGAAGGCGACCCACCCCTCTCCGGTGGCCCTCGCGAAGGTCGAACTCGACAAGCTGGAGGCGTTGAAGGCAGCGATCAACAAGAGCCTCACCGAGAAGGGTCTCGAAAAAGACGTCTCGTACACCATCGACCAGCGCGGCCTCACGATCGGCTTGATCGGCAACAAGACTTTCTTTCACACGAACCTCGCCGACCTGACCCCCACGGCGGAACGGGTTATTGCGGCGATCGCACCGATCATCGACACGGTCGACAACAAGGTCTCGCTCGAGGGGCATGCCGACGGCCGCCCTCCACTGCCGCCTTACCCGACGAACTGGGAGCTGGCCGCGGCCCGTTCTATCGCCGTCTTGCGCTCCTTGAACGGTGACGGCGTGCCCGCCTCCCGGCTCGACGCGGTCAGCTACGGCGACGTGCAGGCGAAGGAGGGGGGCGACAGCGCGCAAGACATGGCCGACGAGCGTCGAGTCGACATGGTGATCCTCTCTGGCCAGTCCGAAGACGTACGCATGCTCATCCCGAAGCTTCTCCGGGAGGAGCAGGGTGCCGGGCCCGCCGCACCGCCGGCCGGCACGGCGCAAGGCGCGCCCGCCGGGGGCCTCGGGCAAGAAGTGCCCGCCGCATGAGCGCCGTCGCGATGGACCGGGCCGGCGAGGCCCGGCTGTATGACTTTCGCCGGCCGACGACCCTGGTGCGGGAGCATTCTCGCACCCTCGAACTCGCCTTCGACACGTTCGCCCGCCAGTGGGGCACCCAGCTGACGGCGAAGATCCGCGTGCTCTCCCAGGTCACGTTCCAAAGCGTTCGGATGCTGGGCTACGACGAGTACGCCTCCGGGCTGCCCGCGACGACCGCCATGATCCTTCTCGGGCTGAGCGACGTCGAGCCGCGTGCCGTCTTGCAATTCCCCACGCCCTCCGCCCTGACCTGGATCAACTCGATGCTGGGCGGCACCCGGCCCGTGCAACCGGTGGAGCGCACCTTCACCCCGATCGAGTACGCGCTCGTGCGACACATCACCGACGACGCGCTCGAAGACCTCAAATATTCGCTCGGCCCGCTCTTGCCGGGCAGCATCCGCGTGGACAGCATCCAATATCATTCACAGTTCGCGCAGGCCGCCCCGACCACCGAGCTGATGGTCATCGCCCGTTTCACCCTGCGCGTCGGCGACAACGAGGCGGAGGCGAGCCTCGCCCTGCCGTGGCAGGTGCTCCTGCCGCAGCTGGGCGAGGCGAACCCGACCGTGCCGAGCGACGATGCGACCCACTACCTGCGTCGCCAGCTCGTGCAGGTGCCGATCGAGGTCGCCGCCAGCCTCGACCCGGCCTACGTGACCCCCTCCGAGGTGCTGAGCCTGAAGGTCGGCGACGTGTTGCGCCTGCCGCACCCCACCCATCACCCGTTGAACCTCGTGACCGGCGAGCAGCGTGTCGCCTCCGTCGCGATCGGCACCAGCCGTTCGCGGCTCGCCGTCGTCGTGACCGACCTGGAAGAAGGAGCATGACCCTGAACGCATACGAGAAGGCGGCCCAGACCCTCGCCCACGCGCCGCTGTTCTCCGGCCCCCTCACCGTGGCCGCCCGGCCCGCCGGCGCCCCGGTGCCGTCGGCGGCGGAGCACGCCGTCACCGCCCGGTTCGTGGGCGCCTCGTCCTCCGAGCTCGTCGTCGCGCTGGCGGATGGCTACGACCTAGGCGGCGCGAGCGACCGGCTCGGGCCCGCCGACCTGCTCCGGCCGCTCCTCGCGACCGCGGCCGCCGAGCTCGGGCCGGGCACGCTCTCCGACGCGAGCGTCGTCGACGCGCGAGACGTCTTTGCCGACCCCGAGACCGACTCCTTCGCCGTCGTCGACGAATCGGGCGGCGAGATCGCCTGGTTCGCGGCACGCACCTTGCGCGCGTCGGCACCCGCGCGCGCCGCGGCGGCCGACGTGACCGGCAGGCTCTCCCGCATCTCGAACGTGGAGATGGCGCTCACCGTGCGCATCGGCTACACCCGCATGGCGGTGCGTGACGTCTTGGCCATCGAACCGGGCGCAGTCATCGAACTGGACCGTTCCGCGGGCTCCCCGGCAGACATCCTCTTGAACGGCAGGCTCATCGCGCACGGTGAGATCGTCGTCGTCGACCAGGACTACGCGGTGCGCGTCACCCAGATTCTCGACCCCGCCGAAGACGTCGCCTGAGCGTGGACACTCTCCTCTTGGCTCTGCGGGTGCTTGTCGCACTC
Source organism: Microbacteriaceae bacterium (assembly GCA_035720905.1). Classification (GTDB taxonomy): domain Bacteria; phylum Actinomycetota; class Actinomycetes; order Actinomycetales; family Microbacteriaceae; genus DASTNL01. The sequence continues at coordinate 10,659 of DASTNL010000040.1, read as the reverse complement.
GGGGCCGTCGTCGCCCTTCTCTGGGTGCTGCAACGCCGGTCCCTGCGGTGGGCGGCCAAACACCACTCGGGAACGACGATCGAGGTCGCCGGCAAGCGCTCGCTCGGCTCGAAGGCGAGCGTCGTCGTCGTCGACGTGGACGGCACCCGGTTCACGCTCGGCGTGACGGAGCACAGCGTGAACGTGCTGCACTCCTCACGGGTCCCGGCCCAGGCGGAGGCGGGGGAGGCGCCCCTCGCGCCGCGTGCCGTGCCGCCGCTGCGGGTGGCCGGCGGGGCCGACGATGAGGCCGCGACAGCCGCGGGCGTCGCTGGCCGCTCGGCCGACGCGGCGCGGCACGTGCGGGCCGAAGACTCCCACCCGGTCTACGACTTCGCCCGCATGCTCGGCCGCGCCGAGTCTTCCGCAGTCTTCTCGCGCTCGCAGTGGCGACCACTTGCCAAGACGAGAAAGAGCCGTCATTGATCGTCGCGGCACAGGTCGCGGCCGCGACGATCTCCATCAACGGACCGAACGGCAAGCCGGCCGACGCGATCGTCACCCTCCTCGGCATCACGCTGCTCTCGGTGGCGCCGGCACTGCTCATCATGATGACCTCGTTCACGAAGGTCTTCGTCGTGCTCGCGATGGCGCGCAACGCTCTCGGCACCCAGACGATTCCGCCGAACCAAGTGTTGGCGGGTCTCGCGCTCTTTCTCAGCCTTTTCATCATGGAGCCGACCCTCGCGGCGATCTACCACCATGCGGTCGAGCCTTATCTTTCGGGCGGCATCGACTTCACCCAGGCCCTCCACGCCGCCGAGGTGCCGTTGCGGGCGTTCATGGGCGCGCACACCCGGCAGGAGGACATCGCCCTCATCACCCGTGCCGCCGGCCGGGCGAACCCCGCCAGCCCTGCGGCCGTGCCGTTCTTGACCCTCGTGCCCGCGTTCGTGCTCTCCGAGCTGCGCACGGCGTTCATCATCGGGTTCGTCCTCTTCATTCCGTTCCTCATCATCGACCTCGTCGTCGCCGCGGGTCTCATGTCTCTCGGCATGATGATGTTGCCGCCCGTCATGATCTCGCTCCCGTTCAAGATCCTGCTCTTCGTGCTCGTCGACGGCTGGGGTCTCGTCATCCGCTCCCTCATCTCGAGCTATACCTAGGTGGCGTCGTGGATTCCGCAGCCGTTATGAACATCGCCGCGCAGGCTCTCTTCGAGACCGCCAAACTGTGCGCACCGATCGTCTTGACCGCGCTCGTCGTCGGCTTTGCCGTCTCTCTCCTGCAGTCGGTCACGCAGATTCAAGAGGTGACGCTCTCCTTCGTTCCGAAAGCCGTCGCCGTCGCGATCGCGCTCCTCGTCTCGGGCAGCTGGATGATCAGCGAGATCGTCACGTTCACCCAGCACCTCATCGGCCAGATCCCCGAACTCATCGGGCAGGGCACCATGCTGATCGGCGGGTGAGCATGAACGTCACCTTCGACCCGGCCACCGTGTCGGCGATCGCGCTCATCGCGGTGCGCATCGCGGCCTTTCTCGCCATCGCGCCCCCGTTCTCTTCCACTGCTTTCCCGCTGCAGCTGAAGGCGGCTCTGTCGGTGCTCTTGGCCCTCGTTCTCGTGCCGAGGGTCGCCGCCGGCTATACGGAGCAAGACACCGGCCCGTTCCTTCTCGCTCTCGTCTTCGCCGCCGTGACCGGGGCGGCGCTGGGCTTTCTCGTCTACATCGCCTTCGCCGCCGTGCAGGTCTCCGGCAGCTTTCTCGACCAGTTCGGCGGGTTCGCCGCCGCCGAACAATACGATCCCGGCGCCGGCACGAACGGCGCGCAATTCACCCGCCTTTACCAGATGACGGCGTTGGCGCTGCTCTTCGCCTCTGACGGATACCAGCTGATCCTCGGCGGCCTCGTGCGTTCCTTCACCGCGATCCCGATCGCCGCGCACGTCGACATCGACCGCGTCGCCCAGAGCCTTGCCGGCTCCGTCACGCAGCTCTTCGTCTCTGCCCTGCAGATCGCGGGGCCGACGATCGTCGTCCTGTTCCTCGCGAACGTGGCGCTCGGCCTTCTCACCCGGGTCTCGCCGGCGATGAACGCGTTCACGCTCGGGCCGCCTGCCTTCACCCTCGTCACCGTGCTCTTGACCGGGTTCGGCATCGTCGCGCTGCCGGCCGCCGTGAACGCCCTCGCCGCCTCGGCGGGCCAGCTGATCGGGGGGCTCTGATGGCCGGAGAGGCGCAGGAACGCACCGAACAGGCGACCGAGAAACACCTGAAAGAGGCGCGCAAGAAGGGGCATCTGCAGAAATCTCGCGATCTCGTGGCGTGGACGTCGGTGGCCGCCGGAGTCGTCATGCTGCCGACCACGCTGCATTCCGCCTACACCGACCTCGGCGCTCAGGTGGCCTCCGTCGGCGACGTCGTGGCCGACCCGAGCCTCGCCGCCGTGCGCAGCTCGTTGTACGACGGGCTCGGCACCCTCGGCCACATCATGCTCCCGATGCTTCTCGCCGTCGGGGTCACGGCCGTCGCGGCCGGCGTCGTGCAGGGCGGCGTGCATCTGCGACGGCTGGCGCCCATGCCGGGCCAGTTCAACCTCGTCAAGGGGCTGGGGCGTATCGTCGGCCCGCGCGCGGCGTGGGAGGCGGCGAAGACTCTTGTGAAGGCGCTCGCGGTGGGTCTGGGCTTCGCCCTCGTCATCCGCGCGTGGCTGCCTACCTTGCTGCAGACCGGAGGGATGCCACTCGGCGGCCTCGTGCAGGCGGGCAGTTCCAGCGCGGCGATGATGCTTCTCGTCGTCGTCGGCGCCGGGCTCGCCTTCGCCGGGCTCGACCTGATGGTCGTCTTGCGCCGCAACCGTGCCTCGACCCGCATGACGAAGCGCGAGGTCAAAGACGAGCTGAAGAACACCGACGGCGACCCGCTCGTGCGCTCCCACCGACGCAGCATGCAGCTGGCCATGAGCCGGAACCGCATGATCGCGGCCGTCGGGCACGCGAACGTCGTCATCGTGAACCCCACCCACGTGGCGGTCGCGCTCGCCTACCAGCCGGGGCAGCAGGCGCCGCGCCTGGTCGCCAAGGGCGCCGACTTCATCGCCGCCCGCATCCGGGAAGAGGCGCGACAAAAGCAGGTACCGATCGTCGAGGACATCCCGCTCGCCCGTGCCCTGTATGGCGCCTGCGAGGTCGGCGCGCAGATCCCCGTCGAGTTCTTCGTGCCCGTCGCCAACGTGCTCGCGTTCCTCATGCTCGTGAAGAGGCGCGGCGCGAGCCTCGGCGACGTGCTCACCGTGCCGGCCCAGCCGGCGGCCACAGGCCGTCACCGGCAGGGCGGGGCGGCGACCCAGCCGGCCCCGGTGCGCGCCGCCACGGCCGCCGCAACCCCGTCGAAGGAAACCGGAGTCAGCGTATGAGACGTAAGAACCTCTCCCTCGTCGCGGTGCCGGTCGGCGTCGTCGGCATCGTTTTGCTCCTCGTCGTGCCGGTGCCCGCGTGGCTGCTCGACGTGCTCATAACGATCAACATCGTCTTCGCGCTCGTGATCCTTCTGACGACGATGTTCACGAAACGACCGCTCGACTTCTCCGTCTTTCCGTCGGTGCTGCTCATCGCGACCCTGCTGCGGCTGGGCCTCAACGTCGCCTCCACCCGGCTCGTCTTGGGCACGGGCTTCGCCGGCAAGGTGATCGAGACGTTCGGCACGGTCGCGGTCGGCGACAACATCATCATCGGCGCCGTCGTGTTCCTCATCCTCGTCGTCATCCAATTCGTCGTGGTGACCAAGGGCGCCGAGCGAGTCGCCGAGGTCGGTGCCCGGTTCACCCTCGACGCGATGCCGGGCAAGCAGATGGCCATCGACGCCGACTTGAACGCCGGCCTCATCACCGACACCGAGGCGAAGAGGCGTCGCGCCGAGGTCGCGATGGAGGCCGACTTCTACGGTGCCATGGACGGCGCCTCCAAGTTCGTGAAGGGGGATGCGATCGCGGGCATCCTCATCATCGTCATCAACGTGATCGGCGGTATCGGCATCGGCATGCTGCAAGGCGGTCTCTCGATCACCGACGCGCTGCACAAATACACGATCCTGACGATCGGCGACGGGCTGACGGCACAGATCCCGGCCCTCCTCATGGCCGTCTCCACCGGCATGATCGTCACCCGCTCGGGCGCCGAGTCCGACATGGGCTCCACGGCGGGCAAGCAGCTGGCGCAGTCTCGCTCGGCCCTCCTGATCGCCGGGTGCGCGGCGGTCGCGCTCGCCCTCATTCCCGGCATGCCGAAACTCTCGTTCTTCACGATCGGCGGGCTGCTCATCTGGGCGGCGCGGCGCATCGCCTTCCACGCAGCCAGGCAGCAAGCGGCGGCGGCATCGAAGGCTGCCGCCGAGAAGGCCACCGGGGTCTCCGACACCACCGACGACCTGATCGCCCAGATGCGCGTGCACCCGCTCGAGATCCAGTTGGCCTCCGACCTCATCGACATCGTCTCCGGCGGCAGCGACGACCTGCTCGGCCGGGTGCGGGCGCTGCGGCGCAAGCTCGCCGTCGACCTCGGCATCGTCGTGCCGCCGGTGCGCACCCGCGACAACAGCGAGCTGCCGCCCGCGACCTACGCGATCCTCGTCGCCGGGGTGGAGGCCGGCCGCGGCACCGCGCCGCGCGGCAAGGTTCTCACCCTCGGCGCGGGGCTCGGCACGCTTCCCGGCGAAGAGACGGTCGAGCCCGTGTTCGGCCTCGCGGCGAAGTGGATCCCCGTGGAGCTTCGGCACAACGCGGAGATGGCGGGTGCGACGGTCATCGACCGCGTCTCCGTCGTCGTCACGCACCTCTCCCAGGTCGTCTCCTTGAACGCGGCGCGCCTGCTCGGCCGAGAAGACGTGCGGCTGCTCACCGACGGCGTGCGGCGGGTGAATCCCTCCGCCGTCGACGAGCTCACCCCCGCGCTTCTCAGCCTGGCGGAGGTGCAGCGCGTGCTGCAGGGGCTTTTGGCGGAGCGGGTCGCGATCAACGATCTCGGCCGCATCTACGAGGCCGTCACGTTGCGGGCGAAGGCGTCGACGGAGCCCGAGGGCCTCATCGAGGCTGCCCGCGCCGCCCTCGGTGCCGCGCTCGCCGCCCCCTACCTCGACGACGGCGTCTTGCGGGTGTTGACGTTCGAGCCGGTCTTGGAGCAGTCGCTGCTCGAAGGCCTCGTGCAGCGCGAGTCGGGCAGCCGGATCGTGCTGGAACCCGACCGGTTGGAACGACTCATCGCCGCCATCCGCACCACGACCGCACGGCACGACCAGGCGGTCCTCGTCTGCGCGCCTCAGCTGCGACCCGCCGTGCGCCGGCTCGTCGTTCAGCAGGCGCCGGAGACGGCCGTGCTCTCTTACACCGAGGCCACCGCGGCCCGGGCAACCATCGAGACGATCGGAGTGATCCGCGTTGACACCTCGACTATGGTCGTTGACCAGCCTGCTGAACCGGGGGGCGGTGCACGACCTCAAACCCGACGAGTCGTTCGTTCACCTGTTGGATGACGCCGACGAACGCGAACGGATGATGGCCCGGGGCGACGAGGCCGGCACTGCCCCAGCCACCGCCGTCGCGGTGCCCGAGGCGGCACCGGCGGCGAAAGCCCCCGGCCTCGCGGGCCCGCGTCACGAGCGGCTCCCCGGCAGCGGGCGCGGCGCCGACAGCTTCGGCGAGGTGTTCGAGCAGCTCCTCGACGAGCGCGAACGTGTCGCCGCGGCCAGTGCGGCGCGTGAGGCCCGGGCGGAGAATCCCCGCCCCGCCGCCGGCCGTGCCCTGGCGTCCGACCGCGCGGAGTACGGCCTGCCGCCGGCACCGACGCTCGCGGCCGGCCCCGGCGACCTCGTCTTCCTTTTCGGCATGCGCGACGACGCCTGGGCGGCGGCCCAGGCGCTCGCCGTCGCGCATCCGGGCATGCAGCTCGGCGTGGCCGGCACCCTCGCTCGGCCGGGGTTTCGTCACGTCGGTGGGCGCCGCGAGGCCACGCAGGCCCGCGCCGACGGGGTGCGCACGGGTGCCGGCACGCTCGTCGCGGTCGGCGTCGGCCTGGCCCCGAACGACGCGGAGCAGTACGCCGACGTGCTGGGTGAGGTGACGCCCGACCAGGTGTGGATCGCCGTCGACGTGACCCGTAAGCCAGAAGACACGAGGCTCTGGGCGGCGGCCGTCGCGCGGGCCGCGGGAGGCATCGACGCCGCCGCGGTCATCGGCACCGCCTACACCTCCACCCCCGGCTCCACGCGGCTCCTCGGCATCCCCGTCGGCTGGTCCGACGGAGTGCTCTCCTGAGCCGGCCGATAGGCTTGCCGGGTGGCTAGCGCATCGTATCGGGCAGCCGGCGTCGACACGGCGGCCGGCGATCTGGCCGTCGAGCTCATGCGAGACGCGGTCGCCCGCACCCACGGCCCCCAGGTCGTGGGCGGCGTCGGCGGGTTCGCGGGCCTCTTCGACGCCCGGGCGCTGCGCGACATGCGCCGCCCGCTCCTCGCCACCTCGACAGACGGGGTGGGCACGAAGCTCGCGCTCGCCCAGGCGCTCGACAAGCACGACACCGTCGGGCAAGACCTCGTGGGCATGGTGGTCGACGACATCGTCGTCGTCGGCGCGCGCCCGCTCTTCTTGACCGACTACATCGCCTGCGGCCGCGTCGTGCCGGCGCGCATCGCCACCCTCGTCGCTGGCATCGCCCGCGCCTGCGAAGAGACCGGCACCGCCCTCGTCGGCGGCGAGACGGCGGAGCACCCTGGCGTCATGGGGCCCGAGGAGTACGACCTGGCGGGCGCCGCCACCGGCGTCGTCGAGGCCGACGCGCTCCTTAGCCCCGAGCGGGTCCGCGGCGGCGACGCCGTGCTCGCTCTGGCCTCCTCCGGCCTGCATTCCAACGGATTCTCCCTCGTGCGGCGCATCCTCGCCGACCGCGGCGTCGCCCTCACCAGCGGCCTCGCCGGCCTGGGCGAGGTCGGAGAGGAGCTTCTCACACCCACGAGGCTGTACACCGCGCCCCTGCTCGCAGCCCTCGACGCCGCCGGCGGCGCCATTCACGCGCTCTCCCACGTGACCGGCGGCGGCATGGCGGCCAACCTGGCGCGGGTGCTGCCGCAAGGCTCCTGGGCCGAGATCGATCGCTCGACCTGGTCGCCGCAGCCTGTCTTCCGCGTGCTGTGCGATCTCGGCGGGTTGAGGCTTGCCGACGTGGAAGACACCTGGAACCTCGGCGTCGGCTTCTTCGCCCTCGTCGCGCCGGAGGCCGCAGAAGGAGTCAGGCGCGGCCTCGTCTCATCGGGCATTCCCACCTGGCAGGCCGGTGTCGTGCGGCAGGGGCCGCGCGACCTCGCCGGCTTCGTCCAGGGCGCCAAGGGTGTCGCCGGCGGCGCCGTGCGCCTCGTCGGCGACTACGCGGCCTGACTCCCCGCGCTGGGCCAGGTGCTCGGGCACCGGCAGGTGACTGGCGCCCACCTGGCCTCCCTGGCGGCCTCGAAGCCGGAGGGGAGGCTCGCGACCCTCGACAAGGGGCTCGCCGAGGCACTGTCCGACATGACCGAGCTGCTGCCGCGCCCGGCGTGAATCCGGGTGTCGCGACTACGCGCGGTAGTTGGTTTGCCAGGCCGACCCTGCGCACGGTTGAATGGGGTTGCCGGCCGCGAGCCCGGGCTTTCTCGTCGGAAACCACCTGGGGCCTGCTCCTTCGTGCCGGCACCCACCGTTCCCCGTGAAGAGAGGCAACCATGGCGGATGCCCATCAGAACATCGACGCGCTTATGGACGAGGAGCGGCGGTATCGGCCGGATCCGGCCTTCGCGGCGCAGGCGAATGCGCAGCCTGGCTTCTACGACCAGGATCCCGATGCGTTCTGGGAGCGGGAGGGCCGGGAGAGGCTCAGCTGGTTCACGCCGTTCACGCAGCTTCGGCAGTGGGATCGCCCGTACGCGAAGTGGTACCTGGGCGGCCGGCTGAACGCCTGCTACAACTGCGTCGACCGGCATGTGGCGGAGGGCCGGGGCGACAAGGTCGCCTACTTCTGGGAGGGGGAGCCGGTCGACGAACGCCTGGCGATCACCTACGCCGACCTGCAGCGCCGGGTGGTGAAGGCGGCGAACGCGTTCCGCAGCCTGGGCGTCCGCAAGGGCACCAAGGTTGCCGTCTACATGGGCATGGTGCCGGAAGCGCCGGTGACGCTTTTGGCGTTGGCCAGGATCGGGGCGCCGTTCACCTTCGTGTTCGGCGGTTTCAGCGCGACGGCGTTGGGCAGCCGCATGAACGATATGCGCTGCGAGTTCTTGGTGACGCAAGACGCCGCGTGGCGGCGCGGCAAGCCGAGCCCGTTGAAGCCGATCGCCGACGAGGCGATGGCGATGGCGCCGTCGGTCACGACGAGCATCACGGTGCGCCGCACCGGAACCCCGGTCGAAATGACGGCCGGCAGAGACGTGTGGTGGCACGATGTCGTCGACGGCCAAAGCGACGACGCGGCCTCGTGCCCGTGCGAGCCGATGGATTCGGAAGACATGTTCTTCCTCATGTACTCCAGCGGCACGACGGGCCGCCCGAAGGGCATCGTGCATACGACGGCGGGGTACCTGGCCGGGGTGTCCACGACCCATCACTACGTCTTCGACATCAAACCGGAGACGGTGTATTGGTGCGCGGCAGACATCGGCTGGATCACCGGGCACAGCTACATCGTCTTCGGCCCGCTCGTCAACGGCACGACGAGCGTCATGTACGAAGGCACGCCCGACTTTCCCGACAAGGACCGCTGGTGGCAGATCGTGGAGCGCTACAAGGTGAGCGTGCTCTACACGGCGCCCACGACGATCCGCACCCACATGAAGTGGGGCTCGGAATACGCCGACCGGCACGACCTGTCGTCGCTGAAGGTTCTGGGCTCCGTGGGGGAGCCGATCAATCCGGAGGCCTGGGTCTGGTATCGCGACCACGTCGGCGGCGGCAAGGCTCCGATCATGGACACGTGGTGGCAGACGGAGAACGGCATGATCCTCGTGAGCCCGCTGCCGGGGCTGACGACCTTGAAGCCCGGTGCGGCCACCCACCCCTTCATCGGCGTGGAGGCGGCCGTCTACGACGAAGACGGCAACGAGATCCCGGCTGGTTCCGGCGCCGGATACATGGTGGTGAAGAAGCCGTGGCCGGCGATGTTCCGGGGGCTCTACGGCGAAGACGAGCGGTTCCGGGAGGCGTATTGGTCAAAGTTCCCCGACGCGTATCTTGCGGGCGACGGGGCCCGGGTGGATGCCGACGGCGACTTCTGGCTGATGGGCCGCATCGATGACGTCATGAACGTCTCCGGGCACCGTCTGTCGACCATCGAGATCGAGAGCGCGCTGGTCGATCATCCCGACGTCGCGCAGGCGGCCGTGGTCGGCCGCTCCGACCCGACGACCGGCAAGGCGATCGTCGCCTACGTCACGTTGAAAGACGGTGCTCACGGCACGACCGCGAAGCTGGCCGAGCTGCGGGATCACGTGGGCAAGGTGATCGGGCCGATTGCGAAGCCCGCGAACATCGTCTTCACGCCGGAACTTCCGATGACGCGGTCGGGCAAGATCATGCGCCGGCTCTTGAAAGACGTGGCAGAGAACCGGCAGTTGGGCGACACGACGACGCTCGCCGACCCGAGCGTGGTCGACGAGATCAAGCGCCGCTCCGAGGCGGAGGCGGCTCAAGAAGACTGAGCGCCGCGGGGGCGGCCTGTGTGGTCGCCTCCGCGGCCCGGTCCTTCTCCCGCCCGATGCTCACTCGTATTTGCTGGGCAGGCAGCACAAGATCAGGATGACGATGCCGCCACCCGGCACGAGCTGTAAGAAGAGCAGGGCCCAGTGGAATCCGCCGTCGCGCAGCCGACGCACCGTCACCGCGACGGTCGGCACGATGATCGCCAGCCCCCACAGGAGCAGAGCGACGCCGATGATCCCCGCGAAGACAATCGGCACGGAGCCCACCGCGACGGCGAGCACGTCGAGGAGCAGAAAGACGATGAACGCGGCCACGTTGACGATGGCGCAGAAGAGCACCCAGAACCAGAACTCCGGCCGCCCGGCCCGGCCGGCGAACTGCGCATACTTGCCGAAAACGGCCCGTGTCGCGCCGCCGATGCCGCTCACCGGGGGCCGGTCGTCGACGGCTGAACGCCATGCCCCGATCGGGGCACGGCCAGCCGACCACGCGCCGCGTCCGTCGTCGCGGTACGGACCGTAGCCCGGCGCCTGCTGCCCGTCGTACCCGCCTAAGGTGCCGGGCGCTCGGCCGGCGGGCGGCTGCCGAAGGTATTGGTCCGTCCAATGCTCGCCATCCCACCACCGTGAGCCCGGGCCTTGCGGGTCGGGGTACCAGCCGGCAGGTGGCAGCGCTGCGCCACCCTCGGCGGAGGCGTCACGCGATTCGCTGCCGGCGGGTTCCTCGGTGCTCACGATGGGCTCCTCGATGCTCGCTGCCGGTTCCGCGGTGCGGTCGGCCTCTTGGCGGAGTGGGGTCGGGCTGCCGGAGCGTTCAGGCGCGCTTGTTCTGCGACGAGTAGTCGCTGTAATCCTCGTCGGCGCCGTGCGCGGCCCATTCGGCGTAGTCGTTGTCTTCCGTATGAGACTTGGCCGCGAGCTCCCGCTCCAGCGCGCCGTAGTCTACCTCAGGACTGTACGACTTCAAC
>DASTNL010000039.1:0-8598 GCA_035720905.1 Microbacteriaceae bacterium | reverse complement strand
ACGGCGAAAAAGAAGGCGGCCTCGAAGACCAAACGGGCCGCCGGCACGAAAAAGTCCCGTATCGACCCCGAAGACGAGGCGTCGCGTCTCGACGAGGTCGAGGATGAGTCAGCGGCCGACGAGGCCCAGACGCCCGAGGGTACGCAGGCGAGCGCCGGCAAGGACAAGAAGGCGGCGCCCAGCCTCACCCTGCCTACCGGCGCCCTCGTCTTGAGCGCCGACGACGAAGATGACGTGCCGGTGCACTCGGCGACGATCACCGGCGCGACCGCCGACCCCGTGAAGGACTACCTCAAGCAGATCGGCAAGGTTCCCTTGCTGAACGCGGCCGAAGAGGTCGAGCTTGCGATGCGCATCGAGGCCGGCCTTTTCGCCGAAGACAAACTGACGCATTCCAGCGGGCTGTCCAGGGAGCTTCAGCGGGAGCTGCGATGGGTCGCGCGAGACGGGCAACGGGCCAAAAGCCATCTTCTGGGCGCGAACCTCCGCCTCGTCGTGTCGCTGGCCAAGAGGTATACGGGGCGGGGCATGCAGTTCCTCGACCTCATTCAAGAGGGCAACCTCGGCCTCATTCGCGCGGTCGAGAAGTTCGACTACACCAAGGGCTTCAAGTTCTCCACCTACGCCACCTGGTGGATCCGCCAGGCGATCACGCGGGCGATGGCCGACCAGGCGAGAACCATCCGCATCCCCGTCCATATGGTGGAGGTCATCAACAAGCTCGCCAGGGTGCAACGCCAGATGTTGCAAGACCTCGGGCGTGAGCCCACCCCCGAAGAACTCTCGCGGGAACTCGACATGACCCCGGAGAAGGTCGTCGAGGTGCAGAAGTACGGCCGCGAGCCGATCTCGCTGCACACCCCGCTCGGAGAGGACGGTGACAGCGAGTTCGGCGACCTCATCGAAGACACCGAGGCGGTCGTGCCGGCCGAGGCGGTCAGCTTCACCATGCTGCAGCGGCAGCTGGAGAGTCTGCTCGACTCCCTCTCGGAGCGTGAGGCCGGCGTCATCCGGATGCGCTTCGGGCTCGGCGATGGCATGCCGAAGACCCTCGACCAGATCGGCGACACGTTCGGCGTCACGCGGGAACGGATTCGCCAGATCGAGTCGAAGACGATGGCGAAGCTGCGGCACCCGTCGCGTTCGCAGTCACTGCGGGACTACCTTGAGTAAGACCGGCGCAGGCTTTCTGCTACCGGTTCTTCTCGGCAGGCTGGCGCGGCTTCTCACGCGACTGCGGGGCGGCGGCTCGGCCTTTCCGGGCTACGTCGCCCGCAAGGTGCGCCCCGGCTTCATCGCCGACGTCGCCTCCGGGTGGCCGCATGGCGTGGTCGTGATCCTCGGTTCGAACGGCAAGTCGACGACCACGAACATGGTCTGCGAGATTCTGCGGGCGCACGGTCTGCGCATCTTCACGAACTCTTCCGGCGCGAACATGCCGCAGGGCGTCGCCTCGGCGCTTCTGGCCGAGGTCAGCCTCACCGGGCGCCTGGCGGCTGATATCGGCGTCATCGAGGTCGACGAGGCCTACGGTGCGGTGCTCTGCCGCGAATTGCGGCCGCGAGCCGGCGTCATCCTCGACGTGCAGATCGACCAGATCTACCGCTTCTTCGAGCCGGAGCGGGTCGCCGCTATGTTCTCCGACATCGCCGGCGAGATCGAAGAATCACTCGTGGTGAATCGCGACGACGATTTCCTCGGCAATCTTGGGCGCCGGCTCGAGGACGAGGGGCGCCTCGCGGTCTCGTATTTCGGCGCGCGGCCCGAGGTGTTGGCGGCCGCGCCGCACGGCCTCGTGGCCGCCGTCGACTACGGCGCCGAGGCGACGAAGGGCTCCGACGTCTCTCGGCCGCGCGCGGTCGCCGCCGAGGTGTTGAGCCTCGCCGGGGCCGACACGGTCATCGACATCGCGGGGGAGCGGCACGATCTGGCGATGCCGGCCCGGGGGCTGCATTACGCCATGGACAGCGCCGCGGCGCTCGCCCTGACGAAGAGCGTGCTCGGGCCGGCGTTCCGGCCGGCCGACGCTATTGCCGCGCTGGCCGGGGCGAAGACCGTGTACGGGCGGGGCGAGATCCTGCCGCATAAAGACGCGCCGATCGAGATCCTGCTTTTGAAGAACCTTGCCAGCCTTCAGATGAATCTCGACTATCTCGACGAGACCCCGGACTCGGTGTTGTTCGCCTTTGACGAAGGCAGCAAGGATCCCTCCTGGCTCTACGCCGCCGACCTCTCTCACTTGCGGCATGTGGACGTCGTCTCGGGCCCGAAGGCGGCCTTCGTAGCCTTGCGGCTCGCCTACGCGGGCATCACGTTCGACGTGGTGGAGCCCGACATCGAGAAGGCCGTGGCACACATCCTCGCCACGCCGTCGCCGCCGAGCGGCAAACGCACCTTCATTCTCGACTACGACCAGATGCTGCTGACGCGCAAGCTGCTGGGCTATCGCGACTTGGAGGCGGGTGCGGCATGAGTACCCCGGGTGCCTCCGCGTTGCGGATCGTCGAACTGTATTCACACCACCTCGCCGTGAACGGCGATATGGGCAACACGCTGGTCCTCGCCGAGCGAGCGCGGCTGGCGGGCCTCGCGACGGTCGTGACCCGATATTCCCCGGGAGACGACATCCCCGAGGGGGCCGACCTCGTCACGATGGGCTCCGGGCCGCTCTCCGCGCTCGTGGCCGTCTCTCCCGACGTCGAACGTCTCGGCCGAGCGGTGCGCGACTGGGCCGCGGCGGGCGTGCCCATGCTGTTCGTCGGAGCCGGCTATCAACTCGCCGGGGATTGCGTGACCGGCCTCGAAGAGCCGCTGGCCGGGCTGGGCGTGTTCCACCAGACGACCGATGTCACGAGCCCCCGGGCGGTCACCGCCTCGTTCCTCGTCGAGACGACGTTCGGGCGCCTGGTGGGTGTCGAGAATCACGGGTCGACCACAGTGCTCACTGCCGGGCAGCAACCGTTCGGCATGGCGCTGACGGGCCGCGGCAACGGCCCGGGGCACGACGAAGGCGCCCGTACGAACGAGGCGATCGGCACGCACCTGCACGGCCCGGTGCTTGCTATGAACCCGGTGCTCGCCGATCACATGCTGCGGATGGCCGTGGTAAGACGCGGCCTCGCCTACGAGACCACCCGGGAGCACGACCGTCTCGACGGGCTTGCTGCCGCGACCCGGGAACTCTTGGAGCGGGGCGCGAGGCTCGGCGCCGGCCGGGCCTCGTGACCGAAGAAACCGCCTCGGGGAGGCGGCCGGGGCGCTCCGGGGTTCGCGAGGCGCTGATCGACGTCGAGGCGATCGGCCGGAACATCGCGCTCGGCCGCCGGGCGTCGGGCATCGATCGGGTGTTGGCCGATGTCTCTCACAACGCTTACGGGCATGGCGCGGTGCATGCCGCGCATGCGGCCCGGCGCGCGGGTGCTGCGGGGCTGCTCGTGGCGGGGCCGGAGGAGGCCCGGGCGCTGCGGGAGGCGGGGATTCTCCTGCCGATCTATGCCACGCGTCTCACCGGGCCGGCCGGCATGGCCCTCGCCGAGCGATACCGGGTCGTCGTGCCGGTCCTCGACGCCGAAGGGCTGGCCGACGCCGCGCAGGCCCGGGTGCCGGGTGTGCAGTTGATGCTCGACATCGGGGGCGACGTGCGCGGCGCCGACGACTGGCGGACCCTCTGCCAGGCGGCGCGCGCCGGCGCCGCGCCGGTGCGGGGCGTGATGGCCGGCATCGACACCTTCGACCCGCGGGCCGAGGCGCTGCTCGAGTCGGCGATCGAGACCCTGCACGATTGCGGCCTCGGTGCGGCGATGCTCCACGTGTGCGACTACGAACCCGGCCACGGTCTGGAGGGGTATCGGCAGAACACCCTCCGGATGTCCGCGGCACTCTACGGCCTGAGCGCCTATCCGGAGGGCGCAGCACCGGGTCTGGAGCCGGCGCTGACGCTCACCGCGCCGCTCGTCGCGGTGAAGCCGGTCGCGGCCGGCGAGGGGGTCTCTTACGGGTACACGTACACCACGTCACACGACACCTGCGTGCTGCTCGTCCCGCTGGGATACGGCGACGGCATTCCGCGTCGAAGCGGCAACATCGCCCGGGTCAGCGTGCGCGGCGTCGCCCTGCCGGTCGCCGGCCGGGTTGCGATGGATGCCATGATGCTCGACGGCCACGCCCTTCTCGAACGGGGCATCTGGCCCGAGGTGGGCGATGTCGCGACGGTGATCGGCACGGCCGGCTGGCCGGCCGGGCGCTGGGCCCGGGCGCTTCAGACCACGAGCCTCGACATCGTCTCCCGGCTGGGCCCGCGTATTTCGAGGATCGAACGATGACCGGCCGGGCGGCCGCCTCCCGGCCGACGACGGCGGCGCTCATCGACCTGGACGCGCTGCAGCACAACCTCGACGTGCTGCGACGAAACGCGGCGCCCGCGAGGTTCATGATCGTCGTCAAGGCCGACGCCTACGGGCACGGCGCCGTCCCGGTCGCGCACGCCGCCGTCGCGGCCGGGGTGCGTGACATCGGCGCCCTCGACGTGCCCAATGCGCTCGCCCTACGGGCCTCCGGCATCGACGAGGCGACCCATGTGCTCGCATGGCTGCACACACCCCGGCAAGACTTCACCCGGGCCGTCGATGCCGGCGTCGAGTTGACCGCCTCCACCGTCGCGGAACTCGACCGCATCGCCACCAGCCGCTCCTCCCGCACGCCCGTCGTCCAGTTCAAGGTGGACACCGGTCTGCACCGCAACGGCTCCGCGGTGGCGGCCTGGCCGGCGCTCATGGCCCGGGCCGCCCGGTTGCGCGACGAGGGTCTCATCACCGTCAAGGGGGTGTGGACCCACATCGCGGAGGCCTCCGAAGAGGAAGACACGAAGGCGATGCGCCGTTTCGACGCGGCGATCGAGACGGCCGCACACGAGGGCGTGAGGTTCGCGGTGCGGCATCTGGCGGCAAGCTCTGCGGCTTTTCGGCGCCAGGACGCCCGCTACGACATGGTGCGCGTGGGCGGGCATTCGTGGGGCATACCCTCGTTCGACGGGATAACGCCGGGCGAGATGGGGCTCGTCCCGGTGATGACCCTCGTGACGGGCGTCGACGCCGTCGTGCGCCGGGGGTCGCGCCTCGTCGCCCACCTGCCGGTGGGCTATTCCGACGGCTTGCCGAGGGAGGCGCGGGGGCTCGTGCACGTCGCCATTCGGGGCCGGCGGTACCTTCTCACCGAAGAGATCCGCGCGGCCGACACGCTGGTGCCCGTCTCCGCCGACGTTCGGGCGGGCGATCTTGCCTACCTCTTCGGCACGGGGGAGCACGGCGAAGAGACGGTGCGTCAGTGGGGCGACCAGATCGGTACCCTGGGCGACGAGATCGTCACCCGGCTGGCGCCGGCACTGCCCCGCCTCTACCTCGGCCGTGCGGCCCGGCGGCTGCCGCCGGGGTTCGCGACGTTGCCGTGACCGCGGGCGGCGCGGCCGCCGGCACGCCCCCGACGAGAAACGCCCGTCGGCAAGACCCTGGAGGATCCGCCGACGGGCGTTCGTGTCGCCTCGTCGCCCTCGGTCTGGGCCGGGAGCATCACGTCAGGCTTGCTGCTTCTCCAGCAGCCGGTCAGACTCGTCGTGCCAGGTGGTCGCGATCGCCGCGAGCTTGGCGTGGTGCTCCTTCGCGTGATGGGCGCAGAAGAGCAGCTCACTGTCGTTGATGGTCACCCGAACATAGGCCTGGGCGCCGCATGCGTCGCAGCGATCGAAGGCGGTCAACTGCTGTTCGGCCGGGTTCGGGGCCGCCGCTTCCTCCGGAGCTTCCACGGATCGAGTGTGTGGCATCGTCTCTCCTCCTCACGCCCAGCGACGTCGGGCTTCGTAGCTGCCTCCAGTCAAGCACGTCCTCGGGCCCTGGCCCGGTGGGGGCGGCTATTTTCGCTCACCGCGTAGCCGGCTGCGCGACCCCCTAGGCTGAGACCGGCGCCGTTCGTCTGCGGCGAGAAGAAAGGGATCCGTGCCCGACCAGGACTATTCAGCCAGGCAGCTTTCGGTGCTCGAAGGACTCGAGGCGGTGCGCAAACGCCCCGGCATGTACATCGGGTCGACCGACTCCCGCGGGCTCCTGCACTGCCTGTGGGAGATCGTGGACAACGCCGTCGACGAGGCCTTGGCAGGCGTCGGCGACCGGATCGATGTGATCCTCTGCGAGGACGGGAGCGTCGAGGTGCGGGACCATGGGCGGGGCATCCCCGTCGACGTGGAACCGCGCACCGGCCTCGCGGGGCTCGAGGTGGTCTTCACGAAGCTGCACGCCGGCGGCAAGTTCGGCACCGGCTCCTACCGCTCCTCCGGCGGGCTGCACGGGGTCGGCGCCTCCGTCGTCAACGCGCTCTCGGAACGCCTCGACGTCGAGGTCGACCGCGCCGGCAAGACCTGGGCCATGTCGTTCCGCCGAGGCATGCCGGGCGTGTTCGACGATGCCGGCGCGCCGTCGCCCGATGCTCCCTTCACTGCCGCGCAGGCACCCGAACGCTTGAGGGTCGTCGGCCAGGTGCCGAAGGCAGTCACGGGAACGCGGGTGCGCTACTGGGCCGACCCGCAGGTCTTCGGCACCGACTCCGCGCTGGCGGCCGACCTCGTGCGTGCCAGGCTCCGCCAGACCGCGTTTCTCGTGCCAGGCCTCGCCCTGCGTCTGCAGGACCGGCGGGGCTGGCAGGCCGGCGCTCCAACCGTCGACGAGGCGGAGGCGGAGACGCAGTTCCGCTACGACGGCGGTTCTTCTGAGTTCGTCGAATACCTGGCGCCGGACGCCCCGGTTACGGGCGTGTGGCGTATCACGGGCGACGGCGAGTTCGACGAGACCGTGCCGGTGCTGGGTGACGATGGCACGCTCACACCCACGCTCCTCACGCGGCGCTGCGAGGTGGATGTCGCGCTGCGCTGGGGGGTCGGCTACGACACGGTGGTGCGCCAGTTCGCCAACATCATCGAGACCCCGGGTGGCGGCAGCCATCGCAGCGGGTTCGACGCAGGGCTTCTGAAGGCGATCCGCAAGCAGGTCGAGAAGAACGGCCGACGTCTCAAGGTCGGCCGTGACAAGCTTGAGAAAGACGATGTTTTCGCCGGCCTCACCGCGGTCGTCACCGTGCGCCTGCCGGAACCGCAGTTCGAGGGGCAGACCAAAGAGGTGCTGGGCACCCCGGCGGTGCGTGCGATCGTCGCGAAGACGGTCGCGGCCGGCATCAGGGAACGCTTCGCGTCCACGAAGAAAGACGACAAGGTCCAGACGGCCCTCGTGCTCGACAAGGTCGTGGCCGAGATGAAGTCGCGCATCTCGGCCCGGGCACACCGGGAGACCCAGCGGCGTAAGACGGCGTTGGAGAGCGCGTCGTTGCCGGCCAAACTCGTCGACTGCCGTTCGACAGACGTCTTCGACAGCGAGCTCTTCCTCGTCGAGGGAGACTCGGCGCTCGGCACCGCCCGCAAGGCGCGCGACAGCGAGCATCAGGCGCTCCTGCCGCTGCGCGGCAAGATTCTGAATGTGCAGAAGGCCACGATCGCCGACATGCTGGGCAACGCCGAATGCGCCGCGATCATCCAGGTGGTCGGCGCGGGCAGCGGGCGCAGCTTCGACCTCGCGGCGGCCCGCTACGGCAAGGTCATCATCATGAGCGACGCGGATGTCGACGGCGCACACATCCGCACGCTCCTTCTGACGCTCTTCTTTCGCTACATGCGCCCGATGGTCGAAGACGGCCGGGTGTTCGCCGCCGTGCCACCCTTGCACCGCGTGGTGGTCGTCGGTCGCGGCAGCGCCCCGAACGAGACGATCTACACGTATTCAGAACGTGAACTGACCGCCGTGCTGGCCGACCTGGCCCGCACGAAACGGCACTACAAGGAGCCCATTCAGCGTTACAAGGGCCTGGGTGAGATGGATGCCGACCAGCTGGCGACGACGACGATGTCTCGGGAGCATCGCATGCTCCGCCGGGTGCGGGTCGCCGACGCGGAAAAGGCGAACCACGTCTTCGAACTCTTGATGGGCCACAACGTCGCGCCCCGCAAGAGCTTCATCATCGAGAATTCCGGCCGCCTGGACCACGAGCGCATCGACATGTGACGAGGCCGCCGCCTCGTCAGAGCTGCAGCGCTCCCCCCAAGAAGGCGACGGCCGACTCCAGCGGCTGCCCTGCGGCGTCGCGGCGGGCTCCGGCCTCCGGCAGGGCGCACGGCCGGCCCTTCGCGTCGAGCGCGTGCGCGGGAGCGGTGCCCACCCAGGCGAGGGCGAGGGCCGGCTCGCCGGCGAGGAGGCGCTGTGCGCGCACGCCGGCGGTGGCGCGCCCCTTCGTCGGAAAGTCTGCGACGAGGCTCACCTTCGCGCTGCCGGCTCCCGCGCCGAGCAGTGTTTCTGGCCCCGCCGCGACCGTGGCGACGAGCGCCCCCTCGAGCGTCGCGGCGCCGACCGTGCCGAAGAAGATCGCGCTCGCCCCCTCGTGCAGCGCGATGCCGCTCATCCCCGACGCCTGGAGCCCCTGCGGCCGCACCTGTGCGGCGCGGAAGCGGAGCAGCCGGGCATCGGAGGAGACGAAGACGAGGTCCGCGTCGTCGGGCGCGGGAGCGGC
>DASTNL010000038.1:0-5029 GCA_035720905.1 Microbacteriaceae bacterium | reverse complement strand
GGGCGCCTCGTCGAGAAGGCCCAGCAGGGTCGCGATGCTGCCGCCATAGGGGTCCACGTCGCACAGCGCCGTCTCCTCGCCGCGGGCCGCATACTCACCGGCCAGGCCGACGGCGATCGTGGTGCGGCCCGGCGCACCCGTGCCGCCCCACACGGCGATGACCCGGCCCGCCTCGCCTCGAGGAGGCTCTTCAGCTGCCCCGAGGTCACCCCACTCGCCGCCCACGAGGCCGGCCTGACCAACCCGTCCGGCGCGCTCCGCACGGTCGACGCCGCCGAGGGCTTCGGCTTCTCCCGCCAGGTCGGCGTCGTCCGGGGCTTCGGTCACTCCCAGCAGGTCGGCGTCGTTCGACGGGCGGCCGACGCCCTGCGGTTCGGGACCCGACCGCTGCAGGGCGCCCTCCGGCACCCCCATGCCGCCGGAGGAAGGCAGGCCCGGTAGCACACCGGAGGCCGGAGCCGGTGCGACGCCGAGACGAGGCGCGGAAACCAGCCGTGCCACGGCCTGCTCCCCCTCGGCCAGGTCGACCACCTCGAAGAGGCCGAGGCGGGCTGCGCGGCGACGACCCTGGCTGCCGGCCGCCACGGCGATGACGCGGATGCCACGCCGGTCGCAATACCCGATGAGTTCCGCCGTCAGGCAGCGCCGGTCGGCATCGGCGACAACGGCATCGACGGCACGGCCACCGCCCGGAAGGTCCTCGGTCATCGCCGCCAGAAGACCGGCTGCCAGCGACGTTCGCGCCCGCACCCGGTAGCCGTGCCTCGTCAGGGCGGCCGACAACCGCGCCAACTCCCGTGGGGGCGCGCAGATCGCGATGCCGCTCACTCTGCCACCCTCCCCCGGTCTGCGATCAAGCTGATCGCGTTGGCATTGGCGTCGGCCTCGAGAAGCGCCGCGATGTCGTCGGTGGGGACCTGCAGTTCGACGGCGACCGTGTCGGAGGCGACGATGCCCTCGCGTTTCGTGACCGCGACGACGACGGCCCGCGAGGCCACGACGCGGGGCTGTGCGTGGTCGCCGGCGGAGCTCGCGGCGACGGCCCACACGACGACGCTCCGCCCGACCTTGACGGTGGAGGGCAGCGGGCCCGCGACGGCCACGACCACGCGGCCCTGGCCGTCATCCGGGTCGCTTGCCACCGCGGAGCGAGGCACGAACTCGCCGGCCTGGATGCTGCTGGCGGCATACGACACCTCACTCGGCAGCTTCTCCGGCGTGAGGTACCGATCGACGCTGCGCCCGATGCGCACCTGTGTCGTGGCGAGGTCGCCGGCGGTTATGGGATCCCCGACGACGATGGTGTGCTTGGCGACGTATATGCCCACGCCACGAGTCGCACGGCCGACGAAGAGCCAAACACCCAACACGGAGGCGGTCACGAGAAAGATGCCGATGAGAAACCTCGGGTCGATCCGAACCCGTATTCTCCTGGATCGCTGCGCCATGCGGCGCTCCTCTCGTGTCGTCCCTGCCGTCGTCTTGGGCCGAGCCCATGATGACGTTCCCGCACAGGCGTGCCGGAAACTTATCCACACGTTCAGACCAGAGCGTGCCCGATCGGGCGATAATTAAGCCATGTCACCGCGCACGACTGGTTTGGGGCGTTTTCTCACGCCCGCAGACGCCGCGCAGATCCTGGCGGTGCCGTTGTCGACGGTGCTCGACCTCATCGACTCCGGGGAGATACCCGCGATCCGCATCGGTGCGACGGGCCGTCTGAGGCTCAAACGCGCGGCACTTGACGCCTATATCGACGAGCTGTACGACCGCCGCCGCCGCGAGATGGCCTGGCACGAGGCCGGCGAGCAGAAGATCGTCGAGATCGCGGGCGGCTCGGTCGTCGGGCGCGCCCAAGGCCCCCGACTCGGCGGCATCTGACGGCGCACGAGTCACCGTGGGAGCCGCTGTGGGCAGAGGCGGCATAGAGGACCATACCCGCACGAGGCCAGGGATCACGGGGCCCAGCAGGCTGTGAGCCGCACGAGCCACAGGGCCACAGGACGAAGGTGCGTCGGCCGCGCCTAGAACTCGACGGTCATGATGCCGGCGATAGCGAGGATGTCGACGGCGGTCACGTTCGCTGCCCGGCGGGGGATTCCCCGTTCGTGCACGGCAAGGTCGAAATGGTCGAGCCCGACCTGATCGATCGTGCCGTGCACCACCCCGTCGATCCCGCGCACCGTAACGGCGGCGCGGCGCCGACACAGGTCACGCAGCACCATCGGCAGAGTCACCCGCGGCGCCGAGACAACCTGGGCCGGCCCGCCGACAGAGCCGGCAGGCTGCGGCTCGCGCCCCGGAACCGGGGGCACGCGTGCGGCACCGCGCGACGATGCGCCACGCAGCACCGACACCGCGGCCGTGCGGACGACCACATCCGCCGCACGGCCCGCCGGGTCGGCTACCCCCGCGAACCAATCGGCGCCAACGGTGTGGATCGTGACGTCGAGCCGATCCCCGCCAGAAAGGCGCACGCCCGCCGGGGTCGCACGGCAGGCCAGAAGGCGCTCGCG
This sequence comes from Microbacteriaceae bacterium, assembly GCA_035720905.1. Classification (GTDB taxonomy): domain Bacteria; phylum Actinomycetota; class Actinomycetes; order Actinomycetales; family Microbacteriaceae; genus DASTNL01. The sequence continues at coordinate 2,513 of DASTNL010000038.1, read as the reverse complement.
CATCGTCAGCGAGCCGGCCCGCCAGCGCACCTCTTCGCGGGCGTTCTCGTCGTCGCCCGCACGCACCGTCTCGGCGAGTTGTGCCTCCAAGTCGTCGAACAGGCGCTCCCAACGCATGTACCGAGGCTACGGACGATCACGCGCACCGGCCCAGTTATCCACAACACGATTTCTTACCTGGACAAAACCTGTGTGATCTGGTTGATTCGTCTATCAATAGAGACTTTGGCCGGCAGCTCCTCAGCCCGGCCGAGGGCGCGCACCACATGACGCGGAGGAGAAAACGCAGATGACCGCGGAGCTGCCCTGGACCGAACCGGGGCGCCGCACGCCCTATTACTCGCGGCCTCGCGACGAAGACCTCTTCGGGGTGCAACCCACCAGCACGGCGGAATTGCCCGACCCCCGGCCGTTGGTCGAGAACCTGAGCCGCTGTGTCGTGGAGGCGTATGCGGGGGCCAGAGACATCGAACAGCTCGCCCGTTGGGTGACCGACCGCGTGTTCCAAAACCTTCTGGCGCGTCTCGCCCTCGCCTCTCGGGCGCGGCGAGCCAAGGGAGTCACGCCGAAACGGCCGCACTTCACGATCGGCAGCACACGCCTGTGTGCGCCCCGCGACGGTGTCGTGGAGGCCGTCGTCTTGATCCACGCGCCGGCCCGAACCCGCGCGGTCGCCATTCGACTCGAAGGGCTCGACCGGCGCTGGCGTGCCACCGCCATTCACGTGCTCTGAACGACCATGCATGGCCACGGTAGACGATCCAGGCGACGGATGGCCGGGCTCGGCCGCACGTGGCGCGTCATCGCCGGGCTCGCCGGGTCGCCGCGACGAGCAAGCCACCCGCGAGGGCCCCGCTGGCGCCAGGATGGATGGTGTGAGAGCGACATACATGTTCGGTGCCGGCGACGTTCGCGTCGTCGATGCGCCAGACCCGAGGATCATTGAGCCGACCGACGCGATCGTGCGGGTGACCCGGGCGTGTATCTGCGGCTCCGACCTGCACCCCTACCATTCCCTGCCCCCAACCCCGGGCGGCACGACGATGGGGCATGAGCTGATCGGTGTGGTCGAAGAGGTCGGCGCCGACGTCGTCACGATCAAGCCGGGCGACTTCGTCATCGCGCCGTTCGCGTTCTCGGACGGCACCTGCCCGTTCTGCCGCGAAGGCCTGCAAACCTCCTGCGAGCAGGGCTCGTTCTGGAACAAGCCCGAGCGCGGCATCGGCGGCGCCCAGGCCGAAGCGGCCCGCATCCCGCTGGCCGACGGCACGCTCGTCGCCGTGCCCGGCGCCGTCGACCCGTCGATGTACGCCGGGCTCTTGACGCTTTCCGACGTGTATGGCACCGGCTGGCATGCCGCCCGACGCGCCGGCGTGACCCGAGGCGACACGGTGGCCGTCATCGGCGACGGCGCCGTCGGCCTCCTGGCCGTTCTCTCAGCGAAGCAACTCGGCGCGGAACGGATCATCCTCCTGGGCCACCACCAGGACCGCACCGACCTCGGCCAGGAGTTCGGGGCCACGGACGTGGTCGCCCTGCGCGGTGAGGACGGCATCACCAAGGTGCTGGAGCTGACCGGCGGGTACGGCGCCCATCGCGTACTGGAAGCGGTCGGACACCTGCCGGCCTACGAACAGGCCCTCGGCATCGTGCGCCCCGGCGGCGTCATCTCCCGAGTCGGGGTGCCCCAATACTCGCAGGGCGAGGTGGGCTGGCCGCTCTTCGGCAAGAACGCGACACTGACCGGCGGCCCCGCCCCCGTACGCGCCTACATCGACGAACTCCTCCCCGCCGTCCTCGACGGCACAGTACAGCCCGGAAAAGTCTTCGACCGTGAGATGAGCCTGGAAGAAACGCCCGCCGGATACACCGCCATGAACGAGCGCACCGCGCTGAAAGTCATGATCCGACCATGACCGGCATCACCGACGACGGCATCGGGATCGATCGGGGCGTCACCGCGGCGCCCGCGGCAGTCTTTGCCGCGTGGACCACTCCCGAGTCATTCGCGCGATGGTTCGGCGGGCGTGACGTGCAGGTTCCCCGTGGCAGCCTTGACTACCTTGCCGAGGCCGGGCGAGCATGGTCGGCGACGATGGTGCTGCCTGACGGTGGACCTTGCACCGACCGAGACGGGGACACGGCTGCGGATCACGCAGCAGACACCGGGCCTCACCGACGAGCCGCGCTTAGCGACGATCGCTGGCTGGCAGACCTTCCTCGACGTGCTCACCGAGGTCGCCGAGGCCTAACGGCTCCCTTGGGACGCCGGCGCGGGGTGCCGGTCACGAGCGGCTACTGCCTCGACGGCGCCGACGGCGCTTGTCGTATGCCGTATGGCCGCTGACGCTCAGGAGGTGGAAGGCCTGCCCGGGGTCTGTCCGTTTAACGGTGGGTCTGGTCTGGCGGATTGTTAGTTGATGCGGCCTTCGTAGGTGATGGCGAAGGCGTTCAGGGCGGGTTTCCACCGGGTGATCCATCGTGCCCTGCCCCGGCCGGTGGGGTCAAGGGAT
>DASTNL010000037.1:0-2380 GCA_035720905.1 Microbacteriaceae bacterium | reverse complement strand
CGGCGCCGTTTCCCCGGGGGCCGTCTGCGCCCGCCGCGGGCATGTCAGCGCGTGTGGTCGTGCTGTGCGATGCGTTCCAGCTGCGCGTTGTAGGCGGCGAGGTCGGCGTCGCCGTCGCGGTCGGCCTTTCGGTCGAGCCTGGCGGCTGCCCGCTCGTCAGACCTCATCCAGGCGTAGAGCAGGCCGATCGCCGCGAGCATCATCGGCAGCTCCCCGGCGCTCCAGGCGATGCCGCCGGCGGTGTGCTGATCGGCCAGAATCGCGGCCGCATTCTGCAGCCCGACGGCGTGCCACCAGTCGGGCGCGATGATGCCGTTCGACATCATGAGCGCCACGCCGAAGAAACCGTGGAACGCGACGGTGCCGAGCAGGGTCAGGAGCAGCACCGGATAGTTCGTCGTGCGCGGCCCCGGGTCGACTCCCATGAAGACCCAGAAGAACAGGTATCCGGAGGCGAGGAAGTGCAGGGTCATGAACAGGTGGCCCGTATGGTCCTGCATGGCCCACGGGAAAAGCGGCGAGAAGTAGAAGGCGTACAGGCTGCCGGCGAAGATCAGCCCGGCGACGACCGGCTTCGACAAGAACGCCAGGTAGGGGGAGTGCAAGAGCCAGAGCAGCCATTCGCGCGGCCCCCGGCTGCCGTCGTGACGGCTCGGCAGGGCACGCAGCGCGAGCAGCACGGGCCCCGCCAGGGTGAGCAGCGGCGGGGCGATCATCATGAGCCCGATGTGGGCGATCATGTGGCTGGAGAAATGCAGGAACCCGTAGACGTCGGGCCCGCCGGAGGTCAGCCACACGAGGCTCAGGCAACCCAGCAGCCAGCACAGGGTGCGATGCAGCGGCCAGCGGTCTCCGCGGCGACGCAGCTTCGCCACGGCCCACAGGTAGCCGCCGGCAAGAGTACAGGCGAGACCCAGCCACATCCAGTCGATGTGCCATACCGTGAACATGCGCAGCGCCGTCACCGGGGGCGGCAGGGGAAAGCCGAGGAGCGCCTCGCGGGCCGCGTCGGCCCCCGTCGGGGTGGCGGAGGCGGGGGTCGGGCTCTTCGACAGGGCGACCGCCACCCCGAACGCGATCGTCAGAAAGACGACCTCGGCGGCGGCGAAGCGCACGAACAGCGCCCGGCTCGTCGGATCCGCTCGCAGGCGGGGGATGATGAGCCTGCGGTGCAGCACGCCGAAGAGGCCGAGTATCACGAGCAGGCAGATCTTCGCGACGACGAGAAGCCCGTACGGGGTCAGGAGAGCCGCGACGCTGCCGAGCCGCAAGGCCGCGTTCACCGTGCCCGAGAAGGCGACTGCGCCGAACGCCCAGAGCGCGACGGTCGAGTATCGTTCGACGGCGAGCCCGAACAGGGTCTTCAGGTGCCGGCGCAAGAGGATCAGCCCGGCGAGCCCGCCCATCCACACGGTCGCCCCGACCAGGTGGATGGCGAGGGAGTTCACGGCGTTGGCGTGTTCGATGGAGCCCGCGGCGTGGCCGGAGAGCGCGAGCGGCAAAAGGGCGGCGAGGCCTAAGACGCAGGCGACGCCGACCGTGGTCTGGCCGCGCGCGAAAAGCGCGAGAATCCCGGCCGCGAGAATGCAGGCGGCCGAGACGGCCAGCGACTGGCCGAGGGCCACCGTGGTGACGAAGGTGCGCAACGACGACGGGTATAACGGGTCGCCGAACGGCACCCCCGAGATCTCGACACTTTCCAGGAGCAGCCCGGCGACGGCGAGCACGAACCAGGCGGCGGCGCTATAGGCAGCCCACCGCACCGCCTTCCATTGGCTGAAGCTCACCTCGCCCGGGTGTTTGCGCTGGCCGGGCAAGACGATCGTCGCGAGCACGAGCAGACCCACGGTGAGGGCCGCGACCAGGTCGTGTGCGGCGCGCACGATCGGTAGACCGTAGGTGACGAGCTGCCCAGGGTTGTAGAGGCCGGTGCCGGTCGAGAAGGCACCCGAGAAGGTCATGCCGACGAGGGTCACGGCGATCGCAAGCGGCACGCAGAGCGCCGCGACGACGGGCACCGGGTTCAGGTGCGGCAGGCGGAACGGCGCGACCGGCGCGTCGAGCGGCAGATCGTCGAAGCCGTCGGGGAGAAGGCCCGGCATCGCGTCGTCGGCGACCAGGCCGCCGACCGGGTTCCGCCTGGTGGGGGGCTCGTGCCTCGTCACGGTGGATGCCAACTTTCTCGTGCTATACCGCAGCCATTCTAAGCCGCGATGCCAGCAAGGTGGACGGAATAAGCCCAGATCGGGCACGGCAACTAGCATGGCCGGGTGGCAGACGGGACGGTAACGACGGGTCGGCGCGAGACCCGCCGGTTCTCCGACGCCGCCGACGTGCTGCACACCGTCTTCGGCTACGACGCCTTTCGCGGCGACCAGGC
>DASTNL010000036.1:0-2305 GCA_035720905.1 Microbacteriaceae bacterium | reverse complement strand
CCCTGGTCGCTGCCTACGTCTTTCGCGCTCCCCTGCTTCAGGCGTTGGACGCCCGGTCGATCTTCTCGGTGCGCTACAACCTGTGGCTGCAGATCTGGCACCTGAACGGCGACAACCCGCTCGTCGGGTGGGGGTGGAGCGGCCTGTGGTGGCGGCACATCCCGCCGTACGACGTGCTGAACTTCTTGCTCGGCACCGCGCACGACAGCGCCTTAGACGCCTACCTCGACGTGTACCTGCAGGTCGGCCTGGCAGGTCTCGTGCTGTTCGGCCTCATGGTGGCCCTGGCGTTCGGCCGCGCCTGGGTCGTCGCCTCGAACAAGCGCACCGTCGTCTACACCTGGGCGCCCCTCGTCTTGGTGGCGCTCATCGTCACGTCGGTGCTCGACAGCACGATGCTCGTCGACTGGGGATGGCTCTTGCTCGTCGTCTGTTGCGTCAAGGCGTCGCAATCCCTCAGCTGGCGGCACCGGCTGCCGGTGCGTTGACGCTCGCGGCCTGCCGTGCGTCTTCGGCCGAGGCCGCCCCGCGCAGCCTCTCTCGCACGCCGCCCTCTGCGGCACGGTTGTTAGACTCGCGCCGTGACCATGGGGAGCGACGCCGCGTCTGAGGCCGGCGCGGAAGGCCGCCCCGCGCGGCAGGTGGACAAGGCGATCGCTGTCATCTTGGCGGGCGGCGTGGGGGTGCGTGCCGGGCTGGGCATGCCGAAACAGTTGGCTCGCATCGCCGGCAAGAGCATTCTGGAGCACACCGTGGCGGCGATCTGCTCGTCGCCGGTGATCGACGAGGTCCTCATCATGATGGAGGCGGCTCACCTGGGCGAGGCCGCGGCCCTCAAAGACTCGGGCCGATACCCCAAGCTGGTCGGCGTCTTCTCCGGCGGCGCCTCCCGCAACGACACGACACGCCTGGCCATCGACCAGGTGGCGGCGCGGTCCGGCGCGGGGAACGCCAAGGTGCTCTTCCACGACGCCGTGCGGCCGTTCGTCAGTCATCGCATCTTGAGAGACTGCGTGGCGGCGCTCGACCGTTTCAACGCGGTCGACACGGCGATCCCGTCGGCCGACACGATCATCCAGGTGGGCGACACCCGCGCGATCATCACCGACGTGCCGCGCCGCGACCGCCTGCGCCGCGGCCAGACCCCGCAAGCGTTCCGGCTCGAGACGATCCGCCGCGCCTACCGGGCCGCCGAGGCCGACCCCGGCTTCGCCGCGACCGACGACTGCACGGTCGTCTTGCGCTACCTGCCCGAGGTGCCGATCTTCGTCGTCGACGGCTCGGAAGAGAACATGAAGATCACCCAGGCCATCGACGTGGTGCTGGCCGACAAGCTCTTCCAGCTGAAGACCCACGACCCCGACGTGTTCGACCGGGAGGCACGCGGGCGCATGGCCGGAAAGGTGCTGGTCGTCTTCGGCGGCAGCGAGGGCATCGGCAAGGCCCTCGTCGAGACGGCCGAGGCGTGGGGGGCGAAGGTCTTCTCCTTCAGCCGCGGCACGACGGGAACCCACGTGGAGGCGAGGGAAGAGGTGCGCGCCGCCCTGAGCCTCGCACACGACGAGGCCGGTCGGGTGGACTACGTCGTCAACTGTGCAGGCATCTTGACGATCGGCGAGCTCGAGACGACGACGGACGACGACCTGCGGGCGAGCCTCGAGGTGAACCTCGTCGCGCCGATCATCATCGCGCAAGAGGCGGTGGGCTACCTGCGCCAGAGCGCCGGCCAGCTGCTGTTCTTCACCTCGAGTTCGTACACGCGCGGCCGCGCGCGCTACGGCGTCTATTCCGCCGCGAAGGCGGCCATCGTGAACCTCACCCAGTCACTGGCCGAAGAATGGCACGACGACGACGTGCGGGTGAACTGCGTCAACCCGGAGCGCACCCACACGCCGATGCGCACCCACGCCTTCGGCGAGGAGCCGGCCGGCACGCTTCTTTCGCCCGAGATAGTCGCGCTCGCCTGCCTCGACACGCTTCTTTCGCCCGCTACCGGCCAGGTGGTCGACGTGCGCCGGCACGCGGCGGCCGAGGCGTCGTCAGCGGCCAAGGAGCCCGCGCAGGCGTGAGCGTGCGCCACGCACCAGCCCGGCAATGAGAGAAGTTGCTCAGGACCTGGTTGTTAGACTCACGCCGTGACAGAAGGAAGCCCGACGCCGTCAGTCGCTCCCAGGTGCACCGACCTTGCCTTTCCTCACCGGCCGCGCCACTTGTCCTTGGCTGTGCAGCGAGAGGCTTCGGCACAGGCATGAGATGTGTCGTTTTCGGCGATGTAGGCCGTGCCAACCTCTATCACGTCGGCGAC
>DASTNL010000035.1:0-4434 GCA_035720905.1 Microbacteriaceae bacterium | reverse complement strand
CGACGCGATCGCCGGGCTTCAGCGAGATGACCGGGAACGCGTCCTTGGCCGGCCATTCCCGCAGCGTGACCCGCTTGACGACGCCGGCCGCCGTACCGATGGCGAACGGCACCTCGCCCGCGACGACGAGCGCGACGACCCGCTCGCCGGCCGAGGCCGCGGCGTAGGCCGAGGCCTCGACGCCGGCCGTGAACTGGAGACCTGCACCGGGCATCGCCGGAAGCTCAACGGGCGTGCAGCTAAGGACCCGCCCGGCGGAGGTCAGCGCTCCCAGCCGTGCGCGGGTCGTCGTCACGACCACGGACGCGACCGCGTCGTGCCGGATCCGACGGGCCCGGCGGCCGCGTGCCGGCGAGGCCGGGCTGATGAGCCCCTCGCCGGGGCCCGCCCCGCCGTCGGCGGGCAGCGCCGCATCGGTGCGCAGGATCTTGCCGCTCGCCGTCAAGACGACCCGGCATGCCTCGTCAGGCACCTCCAGCGCGGTCGTCGGGCCCGACGAGGCATCCTCGGCCCGTTCGTCGAGGAGCACGGTGCGGCGGGCGGTCGCGAACTCCTCGGCGGCCGCGGCGAGCTCTTCCGAGACCTGCCGACGGATCAGCCCGTCGTCGGCCAAGAGGGCCCGTAGCCGCTCGATGCTGGCCGTCAGCTCGTCGCGTTCTGACTCCAACTCGATCCGGGAGAACTTCGTCAGGCGTCGCAGCCTCAATTCGAGGATGTACTCGCTCTGCACCCGGCTGAGGTCGAAGACCTTCATGAGGCGCCCGCGGGCCTCGTCGGCATCGTCGCTGTCACGAATCAGTTGGATGACCTCGTCGATGTCGAGCACGGCGATGAGAAGGCCCTCGACGAGATGCAGCCGGTCGAGGTGCTTCTGCAGCCGGTGGTCGCTCCGACGCGTGACGACCTGGATCCGATGGTCGATGTAAACCTCGAGCAGCTCCTTCAGCCCGAGGGTGCGGGGACTCCCGTCGACGAGCGCCACGTTGTTGATGGCGAAACTGTCCTCCAGCGGGGTGTGCTGGTAGAGGCGCGCCAAGACCGCCTGCGGGTCGAACCCGGCCTTCACCCCGACGACGAGCCGCAGGCCGTTGGTTCCGTCGCTCAGGTCGTCGACGTCTGAGATGCCTTGCAGCTTCTTCGAACGCACCCCCTGCTTGATCTTCTCGATCACCTTCTCGGGGCCCACGAGGTACGGCAGCTCGGTGATGACGATGCCCGTGCGGCGCGCCGTGACCCTCTCGATCGACGCCTTCGCGCGCGTCTTGAAGATGCCGCGGCCCGACGTGTATGCCTCGGCGATGCCTTCTCGCCCGACGATGATCCCGCCGCCCGGCAGGTCGGGGCCGGGGACGAAACGCATCAGCTCCTCGACGCTCGCCTCCGGGTGGGCGATGAGGTGGCGGGCCGCGTCGATCACCTCGCCGAGGTTGTGCGGTGGCATGTTCGTCGCCATTCCGACCGCTATCCCGCTGGCGCCGTTCACGAGCAGGTTGGGAAAGGCGCTCGGTAGCACGCTCGGCTGGGTGAGCTGGTCGTCGTAGTTCGGCACGAACGTGACGACGTCTTCGTCGAGGTTCTCCGTCATCGCCAACGCGGGAGGAGCGAGGCGAACCTCCGTGTAGCGCGCCGCGGCGGGGCCGTCGTCCAGAGAGCCGAAGTTGCCGTGCCCGTCGATCAGTGGGACCCGCAGCGTGAAGTCTTGAGCCATGCGCACCAGGGCGTCATAGATCGCGCTGTCGCCGTGCGGGTGAAGCTTGCCCATCACCTCGCCGGTCACGCGTGCCGACTTGACGTGGCCGCGGTCGGGGCGAAGACCCATCTGGCTCATCTGGAAGAGGATGCGTCGCTGCACCGGCTTCAGCCCGTCTCGGGCGTCGGGCAGGGCTCGGGAGTAGATCACCGAGTACGCGTATTCGAGGTAGGAGTCTTGCATCTCTGAGACGACATCGACGTCTTCGATGCGTTCGGGGGTCGGTGCCGTGTCGTGGCGTGGGGTCATGAAAAGCAATCTCTGCGGCGGATGGCGGCGCCTCTGCCCGCCGTGCGCCGGCCCGGCGAGGTGCGGGTGCCGGTACGCCCTATGGCAGACTGAGCCTGATGGATGCCATGCTACCGGTGCTCTCGCCGTCGGGGCCCAGCCTGGCGGAGGTCATGCCGGCGGGCCTGGCCGCACTCGACGGCGACGAGAATCCTCTGGGGCTGCCGGCTCTGCGCTCTCTCATCGTGGTGCTCGTCGACGGCCTCGGCGCCTCGCTCGTCGCCCGACATTCCGGGCATCTGCGCTTTCTCGCGTCGCGAATTCACGGTTCCACGATCGACGCGGTGTTCCCGTCGACGACGGCGGCCGGCATCAGCAGCCTGTGCACCGGGCTGCGCCCCGGCCGGCACGGCATGGTCGGCTACCGGGTGCTCGACCCCGACAACGACCGGGTCGTCAACCAGCTGAGAGACTGGGACGCGCTCATGACGCCGGAGGCGTGGCAGACCCAGCGGACGGTGTTCGAGAAGGCCGCCGCGCGGGGCATCCCCGTGGCGGCGGTCGGGCAGAGCCGCTACCGGCGCTCCGGCTTCACGAGGGCCGTCCTGCGCGGCGCCCGTTACCTGGGAGCCGAACGTCTGGAGGATCGTTTCGACGCCGCGGCTCGATTCGTCGCCGAGCACGATCGCAGCCTCGTCTACCTGTACGTGCACGAGCTCGACGTCGCGGGGCACGCCCACGGTTGCGACTCGCTCGCCTGGTGCACCGCGGCGGAAGACGTCGATGCGGCGCTCGCCGGCCTGGAACGCCGAGGCGGCGCGGGGGACGCGGTCTTGGTGACGGCCGATCACGGCATGCTCGACGTGCCGCCTGCCCGCCACGTGCTCTTCGACCAAGGGCCGTCGGCCCTTCTCGCCGGTGTGCGGCACGTCGCCGGCGAGCCGCGCTGCCTGCAACTGCACCTGGAGCACGGCTCGGGGCCCGCGGCGGCCGAGCGTGTGGCCGAGGCGTGGCGTGAGGTCGAGGGCGAGGCGGCATGGGTCGCCACCCGTGGGCAGGCGGCCGAGGCCGGCTGGTTCGGCCCGGAGGTCACCGACCAGGCCGCCGCCCGGCTCGGCGACGTATTCGTCGCCGCCCGCGACCGCATCGCTTTCTACGACTCCCGCACGGCGAGCGCGCGCAGCCGTGCCATGGTGGGCCAGCACGGCTCTTTGACCGACGAGGAGATGACCGTGCCGTTGGTGCGGCTCGGCGCGGCCGCCTGAGTTCCTTACGGCACCCGGCCGCCCCGGCTGCCACGGCCGACCCGGCCTTGGGCGGGGTCGCGCGGGGCGGGTCGCCCCTTCCTCCGACGGGCGCGGTCAGGCGGGATCGTCGTCGGTGCGGGCGCCGAAGACGATCTCGTCCCAGCTGGGGATCGATGCTCGCCCGCGGCGCGCGCCGGTCGGGCGCTGCCGCACCGGTTTGTCGTGCTTGCCGCTCCCCTCATTGCCGTCTGCGAGACGCGGGTCGTCGGCGCCCGGGCCTTCCGCTCGCCCACCCACGGCATGGCCGCCGAATACGCGCTCGTCGCCAAGGAGGGCAGGCGGCTCGGGGAGGCCGTCGTCCGGCTCCTGGGTGAGCCCGGCGGTGGGCTCGCCCTCGCCTTCGAGACTTCTCGCGCTCTCGAGGCGTTTGTTCCGCAACGCCGCCAAGAGGTCTGCGGTCTGGTGGTTCGGCGCCGGCGGGAGGGGGGTCGTGCGCACCGCCTCGATGGCGAACGGGCTGGCCGGCGCTCCGGCGGGCGAGGGAGCGGTGCGCTGCGCGGGGTGCGCCGGCGTCGCGGGCCGCTCCCGTGACCGGTCGTCGAAGGTGAACGCCGCGCTGTCGAAGCGTGAGGTATCTGGGTCGCCGGTGGGCACGACGCGCAGGCGCGGTATGAGGCTGCGGCCCGGCGAGACGTCTTGCTGGGAGAGGGTGGTCGCCTCGGGGTTGAGCGATTCGAGGGTGCGCCGGCGCGGGTCGAAGGCCCACCTGGCGTCGTGGTCGATCTCGTCGACGGTGAACGCCAGCTTCACGATCCAACCGCCCTCGGGCTCCCGCCAGCTCGCCCAGCGTTCGCCCGTGGCCGACAAGGCTTCGAGGCGTTCGCGGATGGCCGCGCCGAACGTCGTGCGGTGATCGCCTCCGACCCCGTCGGCCACGTGGACGGCTACGCCGAGTGCGCTGCTGACCACGTACTCGCGCTCCGCGAGGATGGGCCCTTCGAAACGTTCCACGTCGGCCAGTTCCGTGCCGGTCAGTTCGGCGACATCCGCCGCAGACATGCCGCCGCGTATGTAGGCCTGAATCTGTCGCGGCGTCGTTTTGGCGGCCGGCACGGCGTTCCTGGCCGGGGGGCGGGCTCCCGGGGCCGGAACGGAACGCAGCCGTATAAGGTATTGCGAGCCCGAATCGTCCGTCGCGATGAGCTTGCC
>DASTNL010000034.1:0-7652 GCA_035720905.1 Microbacteriaceae bacterium | reverse complement strand
TCGCCGTCGCCACGGGCGGCGGGCAGATCAAGACCGGCGCCCCCGCCCGCAGCGAGCGGGTCGCGAAGTACAACCAGCTTCTGCGCATCGAAGAAGAGCTGGGCGACGCCGCGCGGTACGCGGGCCGGGCCGCGTTCGCCCACCTGGCCGGCTGAGCACCCCAACGCACGCGCCTCTCGTGCGGCCGGCCGGTGCGCCGCCCGCACGAGGTGGCGCCGACTCGTAGAATCGGCGCGAGAACGAGGGTCGCGGGCGGACAGTCGGCTCGGGCGAGAGGTGGGGGTGACGATGGCCGCGTCACGGGGGAGAGATGCCCGACGGCCGCACCCGCTGTTGCGCGACATTCACGCCTCTGCCTTCTGGGTCTTGATGCTCGCCATCCTCGTGCTCGGCGTCGTCATCCTCTCGCCGACCGTGCACCTTTACGTCACCCAGCAGAACCAGATCGCCGCGCTGCGTTCGGCGGTGGGCGGCGAGCAGCACCGGCTCGACACGACCCGGGCGCAGGCCGCGCGCTGGAACGACCCCAGTTATGTGCGTTCCGAGGCTCGGGAACGTCTCTATTTCGTGATGCCCGGCGAGACCAGCTTTCTCGTGATCGACGACCTTCCGCATGCGACGAAGCGGGGTGCCGGTGCGAAGGTGCAGAAAAACGTGCAGACGGCGAAAGGGGACTGGGCCTCCACGCTCTTCGCCTCCGTCGTCTCCGCCGGCGTGACGTCGGGTGCGTCGCCGCGATGAGGCCGCCGTTTCGCCCGCCGGACGCTGCAGACATCGCCGCGGTCTCACGGCAATTGGGCAGACCCGCCCGCGGGGTCGTCGGCATAGCCGCAAGGTGCGTCTGCGGCGCGCCCGCCGTCGTCGCGACCGCGCCGCGCCTGGCCGGGGGGGCGCCCTTTCCGACGTTCTACTACCTGTGCCACCCGGCCGCGGTGGCCGCCGTCTCGCGTCTCGAGGCGGAACACGTCATGGCGGAGCTCGCAGGCCTCGTGGCCGCAGACGCCGGCGTCCGAGACTCGTACCGTGCGGCCCACCGCGCCTATCTCGCCGATCGGGAGTCGTTCGCCGTCGTTCCCGAGATCGCCGGCGTCTCGGCCGGCGGCATGCCCGATCGGGTCAAATGTCTGCACGCCCTCGTGGCGCACAGCCTTGCCGCCGGGCCCGGTGTGAATCCCGTGGGCGATCGGGCGCTCGCCCGCTGCGGCTGGAGCCCCGCGGTATGCGCCTGCCGGTGAGGCGGCCGGCCGGGCGCCCGGCCCGCTCGCGCGGCGTCGTCGCCCTCCGCCTCGCCGGCCTCGCCGCCGCGACGGCACTGACGGCCTCGTTCGTCGTGGCGGGCGCGTCTCCCGCGCACGCCGACCATGTGCGCGACATGGAGTATTGGCTCAGCCAGAACACGGTTCGGCAGGCGTGGCGCACGAGTGAAGGTCGCGGGGTCACGGTCGCCGTCATCGACACCGGGGTGGATGGGCGGGTCGCCGACCTGCGCGGTGCGGTCACCGGCGGCGCCGACCTCTCGGGCCTCGGCTCCCCAGACGGGCAGACACCCGTCGGCGAGGCCGGCGAGTCGGGGCACGGCACCTGGGTGGCCTCTCTTCTCGCCGGCCGGGGCACGGGCGACGGGAGCGGCCTCATCGGGGTGGCTCCCGAGGCGAGCCTCTTGAGCGTTTCCGTCGGGTTCGGCGTCTCCTCCGAGGCGGCCAGCGACGCGCAGATCGCCGAAGCGGTGCGCTGGTCGGTCGACCACGGCGCCTCCGTCATCAACATGTCGCTCACCCGCAACACGCTCGGCTGGCCGCGCTCGTGGGACTCCGCGTTCCAGTACGCGTTCGACCACAACGTCGTCGTGGTCGCGGCGGCAGGCAATCGGGGCAGCGGAACCGACGAGGTGGGCGCGCCGGCGACGATACCGGGGGTTCTGGCCGTCGCGGGCGTCGATCGCCAAGGGGTCGCGAGCACCGACGCTTCGGCGCAGGGCATAACCCTCGGCGTTGCCGCGCCGAGCGAGCAGCTGGTGGGTGCCGACCCCGACGGGAGCTATGTGCAATGGGACGGCACGAGCGGCGCCGCGCCGATCGTCGCCGGCGTCGTCGCGTTGGTGCGTGCCGCCTACCCGAGGCTCGACGCCGCCAACGTCATCAACCGGGTCATCCGCACCGCGACCCCGGTCGGGCGGGTTCCGAGCCCCCTCTACGGCTACGGGATCGTGAACGCCGACAAGGCGGTCACCGCGGCGGTGTCGCCGGTCGAGACGAACCCGCTCGGCAGCCTCCGCGACTGGGTCAGGCTGCATCGGCGCGCCGCGGCGACGCCCGAGCCCTCGTCGCCCGCCGGGAATCGGGCCGCCATGCCTCCCGCGACGCTGGCTCCCGAGGCCGCCGGGCCCGGCCCGGGGCTCGGCTGGCAAGGCCTCACCGGGGCTGTCTTGCCGGTCGCCGTCGCCGCCGGAATCCTGCTGTTCGCGCTGGCGCTGTGGCTGGCCGTGATGCGTTATTTCAGACGCGGCACCGATAAGGGGTAAATTAGGAGAATACTTACGCGAGTCCGAGGAGACTTTTCTGTGCCCAAAATCCTGATTGTCGGCGGCGGTTACGCGGGCTTCTACACCGCGTGGAAGCTAGAGAAGTGGCTGCGTGCAGGGGAGGCCGAAGTCACCATCGTCGACCCGCGCCCGTACATGACCTATCAGCCTTTTCTCCCCGAGGTCGCCGCCGGGTCGATCGAGCCGCGCGACGCGGTCGTCTCTCCTCGTCGGCACCTGAAGCGCACGAAGGTCGTCGCGGGCGAGGTTCGGCACGTCGACCACCAGTCGAAGACCGCGACGATCGCCCCGCTCGTCGGCGAGGCGTACGAGTTCTCCTACGACGTCGTCGTGGTGACTGCCGGCGCCGTCTCACGCACGTTCCCCATCCCGGGCGTCGCCGAGCAGGCGATCGGTCTGAAGAACATCGAGGAGGCCGTCGCGATCCGCGACCGCCTGGTCGACAACTTCGCGAAGGCGGCGCTCCTGCCCGCCGGCCCGGAGCGCGACCGGTTGCTCACCGTGATCGTCGTGGGCGGCGGCTTCGCGGGCATCGAGATCTTCGGCGAGCTGCGCTCCTATGCCTCCGCCCTCGTGCGGCGCTACCCAGAGATCAGTTTCGAAGACACCCACTTCCACCTGATCGAGGCGATGGGGCGCATCATGCCCGAGGTGTCGTTGCCGACGAGCAAGTGGGTGATCAACAACCTCGCCACCCGCGGCGCCGAGATCCACCTTGAGACCCAGCTGACGAGCGCGGTCGACGGCGTGATCCAGCTCTCCACCGGCGAGACGATGGAATCCGACCTCATCATCTGGACCGCGGGCGTCATGGCGAACCCGAAGGTCACCCGCAACACCGATCTGCCGGTCGACCAGCGCGGCCGCATCAAGACCCGCGCCGATCTGCGGGTCGGCGACGACGACGAGATCGTCGACGGCGCGTGGGCGGCGGGCGATGTCGCGGCGGTGCCCGACCTGACGGGCGGCGGCGTCGCCGGCATGTGCGTGCCGAACGCGCAGCATGCCGTGCGCCAGGGCAAGCTGCTCGCCAAGAACATCGTCGCGGTGCTGCGCGGCGAGAAGCCGAAGAACTACGTCCACAAGAACCTCGGCGCGGTGGCTGGCATCGGGCTCGGCATCGGCGTGTACCAGAAGGGCAACCTCGGCATCAAGGGCTGGATCGCCTGGCTCATGCACCGCGGCTACCACGGCCTGGCGCTGCCCACCTGGGAGCGCAAGATCCGCGTCATCGGCAACTGGATCATCAACCTGTTCGGCGGCCGTGACATCGTCTCGCTGAGCGACCGGCAGGTGCCCCGCGCCAACTTCGAGGAGTTCGCCGCCCGTCCGAAGCCCGCCGCGGCGAAGAAGACGCCGGCGGCCGAGCAGAAGGCCGCCCCGAAAGCTGTCAAGGAGCCTGCGCCGACCAAATAAGGTCGAGATGATGCAGCCGGGCGCCGTGCCGCCGTGTGCGGCCGGCACCCGGCGGGCCCCCATAGCCCAATTGGCAGAGGCAGACGACTTAAAATCGTAACAGTGCCGGTTCGAGTCCGGCTGGGGGTACGACGGCGGGCCTGT
Source organism: Microbacteriaceae bacterium (assembly GCA_035720905.1). Taxonomy (GTDB): domain Bacteria; phylum Actinomycetota; class Actinomycetes; order Actinomycetales; family Microbacteriaceae; genus DASTNL01. Next base: position 3,550 of record DASTNL010000034.1, on the reverse strand, counting down.
GCGCCTCCCCAGGGCCTCTCAAGCCACGCCCGGTAGGATGCTGGCCAGTCAGCTCCACCGCGACGGCGTGCCTGTCGAACCTGGCTCGGCCCCGCCCACTACCGCACCGAGGAGTTTCCATGCAGTGGTTGATTCCGGTCCTCATCCTCGCCGCGATCGTGGTGATCCTCGGCATCTACTTCTGGGCCGCCTACAACTCGCTCGTCACCCTGCGAGTGCGTGTCGACGAGGCGTGGAGCGACATCACGGTGCAGCTGAAACGGCGGGCCGACCTCATCCCGAACCTCGTCGAGACGGTCAAAGGCTATGCGAGCCACGAACGCGGCGTGTTCGAATCGGTGACGACGGCGCGCGCCGAGACGCTCTCCGCCCAGGGCCCGGCAGAGGCGTCTGCGGCCGAGGGGCACATGCAGTCCGCCCTGAAGTCGATCTTCGCCGTCGCCGAGGCCTACCCGCAGCTGCAGGCCAGCCAGAACTTCCTGCGCCTGCAGGCCGACCTGGTCGACGCCGAAGACAAGATCCAGGCGGCGCGCCGCTTCTACAACGGCGGGGTGCGGGAATTCAACACGAAGATCGCGGTGTTCCCGAACAACGTCTTCGCCCGCCGGCTCGGCTTCACCGGCCGTGACTTCTTCGAGGTGGAGGACATCGCCGCGATCTCCGAACCGCCGCGCGTGCAGTTCTAGCGACGCCCCATGTATCGAGCGATAGCGCGCAACAAGCGGAACACCTTCGTCATCCTCGTGGTGTTCTTCGCCATCATCGCCGCTCTGGCCTGGCTCGCCAACGCCGCCTACGGCAGCGGCGGCTACGTCATCTTCATCGTCGTGCTGGTGATCGCTGCGATCTACGCGCTCGTCCAGTATTTCTCCGCCGGCTCCCAGGCGGTCGCGCTTTCCGGCGCCCGGCCGGTGACGAAGGACGAGGCGCCGAGGCTCTGGCGCACCGTCGAGAATCTCACCATCGCCACGGGCTTGCCGATGCCGAAGGTGTATGTCATCGACGACCCGGCGCCGAACGCGTTTGCGACCGGCCGCGACCCTGACCACGCGGTGGTGGCCGCCACGAGCGGGCTCCTCGGCATGATGGATGACGCACAGCTCGAGGCCGTCATGGCGCACGAGCTCGGCCACGTGCGCAACTACGACATTCGCGTCTCCATGATCGTCTTCGGCCTTGTCGTCGCGGTCGGCATCGTCGCCGACATCTTCTTGCGCATGTCGTTCTACGGGGGCCTGCGCGGCGGTCGGAACAACAACAACGGCGGTAACCCGGTCGTTCTCGTAGGCGGCCTCGTCGCGATGATCGCGGCTCCGCTGGTCGCCACGCTCGTGCAGCTCGCCGTTTCTCGGCAGCGGGAATACCTCGCCGACGCGACGAGTGCGATGACGACACGCAACCCCGAGGCGCTGGCCGGCGCGCTTGCGAAACTCGGCGAATACGGCCGGCCGATGGCGCGCCAGAGTTCCGCGATGTCACATCTGTGGATCGCCGACCCGGCCCGACCGGGGCTCGCCGCCAGACTGCTCAGCACCCATCCGCCGATCGCCGACCACATCGCCCGGCTGCAGAAGATGGGCGGCGGTTTCTGACGCCGCCGGAGCGTCGGGTGAGCGCCCATAGACTGAGGCCCATGGCGGCCCCCCGACGCAGCAGATCCCCGCGTCTGCGCCACGTCGCCAGGGGGCTGGCGAGGCGCCGGACCGCTTCGGGTGACGGCATGCTCGTGCCGCGCGGCGTGCGGGTCGCCGGGGCCTGGTCGTGGCGGCTCCTCGTCATCGGCGCCGCCGTCGCGGTCTTCATCTTCATCGTCGTCCAGCTGCGGCTCATCGTCGTGCCGGTGATGGTCGCCATCCTTCTGACCGCGCTTCTGACACCGGCCGTCGACTGGCTGCAGCGGCACCGGTGGCCTCGCGTCGTGGCGGTCGCCGTCACGTTCCTCCTCGCCCTCATCGTCGTCGGCGCGCTGGTCGCCCTGGCCGTGTGGCAGGTGCGGCTCGGCGCCCCCGACCTTCGGCATCGCAGCGTTCAGGTCTTCGACGAACTGCGCACCTGGTTGCGGAATGGCCCGCTCGGGCTCAGCAACCACGAGATCGTGGCGTTCCGCAACCGGATCGGCGCGGCGCTCGGCAGCGACAGCCAGTTCGTCATCAACGGAGCGCTCTCCGTCGGCTCGAAGGTCGGCCATGTCGCGGTCGGGTTCGTCTTGGCGATCTTCTCAACCCTCTTCATCCTTTTCGACGGCCGGGCGATCTGGGGCTGGACGGTGCGGCTCTTTCCGCGCCGGGCTCGCGCGGCGGTCGACGGTGCCGGCCGTTCCGGCTGGCTCACGCTCGTCAGCTTCGTCCGCGTGCAGATCCTTGTCGCCTCCATCGACACGGTCGGCATCGGTTTGGGCGTGTTGTTGCTCGGCCTGCCCCTCGTCGTGCCGATCGCCGTCCTCGTCTTCCTTGGCTCTTTTGTGCCGGTCGTCGGCGCGGTCGTGACGGGTGCGATCGCCGTCTTCATCGCGCTCGTCTACAACGGGTGGGTTGTGGCGCTTCTTATGCTCGCCGTCGTCCTCCTTGTGCAAGAGGTCGAGAGCCACGTGCTGCAGCCCCTCATCATGGGCACCGCGGTGAAGGTGCACCCCCTCGCCGTCGTGCTCGCCGTCGCGGCCGGCACCCTTCTGGCGGGGATCCCCGGGGCGTTGTTCGCCGTGCCGATGGCGGCCGTCGCGAACGTCATGATCCGCTATGTCGCCTCCGGTACGTGGCGGGGCGGGCCTATCGACGAGGCCGACGGCAGCGTGTGGCGCGTGGTGCCCGTGGTACGGCGCCGGCGCGGCCTGCCGCGCGCCTAGCGCGCGATCTGCACGCCGTGAGATCCGGCGATGTCGCGGTGTGCTCCTTCGGCAGGGTCAAGGATCGCGCCGCCGGGATCCCGGCACCCCGACCATAGACTGGTGCAATGCCGGAAACCTCTCAGAGTGCGAAGACCCTTCGACCCGCCCTGTCGGAGATCGAAGAGGCCCGGAGCATCGTCTCGAAGGCCGCCCAGGTCACGCCGTTAGAGTTTTCCCGCTACCTTTCGGAGGAGCTCGGCGCGCCCGTCTGGCTGAAGTGCGAGAACCTGCAGCGCACTGGCTCTTACAAGATTCGCGGCGCCTACAACCGCATCACCCGCTTGAACGCCGAGGAGCGTCTCCGCGGCGTCGTCGCCGCCTCGGCCGGCAACCACGCGCAGGGCGTCGCATTCGCGGCCCGCGAGCTCGGCATCTCCTCGACCATCTTCATGCCGCTGGGCGTGGCCTTGCCGAAGCTGCAGGCGACCCGCAACTATGGGGCGAACGTCGTGCTCGGCGGCGATACGGTCGCGGAGCCGTTGCGTGCCGCCGCCCAGTTCGCCGAAGAGACCGGCGCGGTCTTCATCCCGCCGTTCGATCACCGCGACATCATCATCGGGCAGGCGACCCTCGGCCTCGAGATCCTCGACCAGGCGCCCCAGACCGAAACGATCCTCGTCCCGGTCGGCGGCGGAGGGTTGCTTTCCGGCATCGCCTCGGCGGCCC
>DASTNL010000033.1:0-2949 GCA_035720905.1 Microbacteriaceae bacterium | reverse complement strand
CAGTATTCGGTCGCCGGTACAGCGGTGACCTCACGGCTCTCGAGACGCGGCACCACCTCGCCGAGCAGAATCGTGCGAAAGTGCTCGCTCTCGCAATGCGCCGCGAAGGCCTCGGCGGAGGAATACCTCTCGACGAGGACGATCGCGTCCTCACCTTCGACGCGATAGAAGTTGTAGCTAAGGTTGCCCTCCTCACGTCGGCTTGCGGCGGTGAGACCGGCGAGCAAGTCGACGACCTCCTCGGTCATCCCCGCCTTGACGGCGTACCGAGCGATGACGAGATGCATGGCTCTTCCTTCCCCGCGTGACCGCGACATACCACCCTACGACGGGGCACCGGCGAGACGCCGACGCTCCGGCGGAAAGGGAATCGAATCGCGGGTTCCACAGTTACGACAAATGTGCGTGCCGCAAGGCTGGCGCTCCCGACCCTTCGGCCCACGGGCGGCGGCAGGAGCCGTGCTTCTCGTCAACCGGGCGGGCACGGGCGGCGACAGGCGACCGACGAGGAATTCTGAGAGGACAGGGTTGCGATGCTCAGGTTCGGGTATAAGGCCTCGGCGGAGCAGTTCGGCCCCGAAGACCTCTTGCGATACTCGGTGCTGGCCGAGAAGGTGGGCTTCGACTCCGTCTTCACGAGCGACCACCTGCAGCCGTGGCGCCACGACGGCGGCCACGCGCCGGCCGCCCTGCCGTGGCTGGGCGCGCTAGGCGCCTCCACCCGGCGCATCACGATCGGCACGAGTGTTTTGACCCCCACCTTCCGGTACCACCCGGCCGTCATCGCCCAGGCGTTCGCCACCCTCGGGCGGCTTTTCCCCGGCAGGGTCATCCTCGGCATCGGCTCCGGCGAGTCGATGAACGAGGCCCCGCTGAACATCGCCTGGCCCGCACCGAAGGAGCGTTTCGCGCGGCTGAAGGAGGCGATCGAACTGATACGCCGGCTGTGGGTCGAAGAACGAGTCGACTTCGACGGCGCCTACTATTCGACGCACCACGCCACCATCTACGACCGCCCGGAAAGACCCGTGCCGCTCTACATCGCGGGTTCCGGCCCCTCGACGACGCGTCTGGCCGGCCGGCTAGGTGACGGATTCATCACGACGAGCGGCAAGGCCCCCGAGCTTTACTCCGAAACCCTGCTGCCCGCCGTGCGCCAAGGCATCGCGCGGTCGGGCCGAAACCCCGCCGACTTCGACATGCTTCTCGAGGTCAAGGTGTCGTTCGACCACGATGCCGAACGGGCCCTCGCCGACACGCGCTTCTGGGGGGCGCTGGCCCTGAAGCCGGAGGAGAAGACCGGCATCGAGGATCCGATCGAGATGCAGCGGCTCGCCGACCAGTTGCCGATCGAGCGGGCTGCCAGCCGATTCATCGTCTCCAGCGACCCCGACGAGCACGTCGCGGCGATCGCCCGATATCTCGACCTCGGTTTCACCCACCTGATCTTCCACGCGCCGGGCCCCGACCAGGAACGCTTCCTGCGCCTCTACGGCGCGGAGGTCCTGCCGAGGCTCCGGGCCCTTTCCCGCAGCGGCACTCGCTGAACCGGGGGCGCCATAGGGGCCGTAGGCCAGGCCTCCGCGAGGTTCTCGATGCCGGCCTCAGCACGACGGAGGGGTCGGTGGAGCCGACCCCGGGGTCGTGCGGGTCCCAGCGGCACCCGGCATGCCTCGCGTCACACCCCGGCGACGCGGGCACCCGGCCGACGGCTGTCGGGCCGGCCCTCTCGGCGAACGGCCGGCCTCACGGGTGCCGTGTCAGTCGTCGAGGATGCTGTCTGGCTGAATGTCGATCTTCGCGCCCGTGAGCTTTGCCGCGAGCCTCGCGTTCTGCCCCTCCTTGCCGATCGCCAGCGAAAGCTGGTAGTCGGGTACGAGGGCACGCACCGCGCGGGAACGCTCGTCGATGACAAAGGCGCTCGTCACCTTGGCGGGCGAGAGCGCGCTCGCGACGAAAGTCGCGAGGTCGGGCGAATAGTCGACGATGTCGATCTTCTCGTCGTTGAGCTCCGCGGTGACCGCGCGCACCCGACGGCCGAGCTCGCCGATGCACGCACCCTTCGCGTTGATGCCCGGCTCGGTGGCGCGCACCGCGATCTTCGTGCGATGACCCGCCTCGCGGGCGAGTGATTCGATCACAACCGCCCCGGAGGCGATCTCCGGCACCTCGAGGGCGAAGAGCTTGCGCACGAGGCCGGGGTGGGTGCGCGAGACGGTGATCGACGGCCCTTTCGCGCCGCGGGAGACGCTCGTGACGTAGACGCGCAGGCGCGTGCCGTGGGCGTAATCCTCACCCGGCACCTGCTCTTCCGGCGGCAGGATCGCCTCCACAGAGCCGAGATCCACGTGGATCATGCGCGGGTTGGGGCCTTGCTGCACGACACCGGCGACGATGTCGCCCTCCTTGCCGTGGAACTCGCCAAGCACGGCTTCGTCTTGGATGTCTCGCAGGCGCTGGTTGATCACCTGCTTCGCGGCGAATGCGGCGATACGACCGAAGTCGTGTGGGTCATCGACGGCTTCGCCGATGACCGCGCCGGACTCGTCACGCTCCGGCACGTAGATGGTCACGTGCCCCGTCTTACGGTCGAGGGCGACGCGGGCGGGGGCGCCCGGCAGCTCATGGTCGCGCTCCTGGCCGGTGTGCTTCAGATAGGCGGTGAGGATCGCCTGCTCGATGATCCCGGCCAACTCGTCGAACGGGATCTCACGCTCACGCTCCAGGAGGCGCAGCACCCCGAGGTCGATATCCATTCCGCCCCCTATTCTTTTATGACGCCTGCTGCCGACCAGGCAGCGTGGACTCTACGGTACCCGACCAGGCGTGCAGGCGGTCGGTCTCAGGCCTTCGAACGCACCTCGGCGACGACCTGCGAGCGCGCGACCTCGCGCCTCTCGCCGGTGCGCCGGTTCCACACCTCGACGATCCCTTCGGCCGCGCGGCGGC
>DASTNL010000032.1:0-3222 GCA_035720905.1 Microbacteriaceae bacterium | reverse complement strand
CGTGCCGTGCCTTGGCGCGCGACGAACCCCCGCGCCAAGGCATGTCGCCGTCGCCGCCGTCGCCTGCCAGGCGTCGGCTTTGCACCGGGGGCCGCACCGGCCCGGCCGGTTAGGAGGCGAGCTCTTCGGGCGCCTCGTAGTCGTCGTGGAAGTCGTGGTCGTCGAGCACGCGAACGGTGCCGTCGATCTCGTTGACCGCCCATTGGCCGGGGCAGACGATCTGGTGGTGCTCATCCGTCGTCACCGCGTGCTCGCGCCAGGGCCGCCCGCAGGAGGGGTGGATCTTGTCCTCTTCGACGGCGGTCTCCCACGCCGAGACGAAGGCTGGATGGCTGCCGTGCTCTCGCGCGGCCCAGCGGTACGCGGTGACGTTGTGACGCCTTCTCGTGTAGACGGGCATGTCGGCTGGTTCCTTTCTCGTGTCGCCGGGGGCCTTCTCGGCCGGGGTTCGGCCTTCTCCCGGGCATGGTGCCGGCCGGGCTCGTTCGGGGCGCCGCCGGCGAGATGGGCGTGAGGCGTGGCCGCCCGTGGCGGGTGCCGAGGCTCTGACGCTCATGACATCAGCATCCGGCCCGCGGGCATGGCGGTAATAGTGCCGAAAGTCCCAAACCGCTTTTAGCACGGTGCGAGGCGGTGTCTCATGGCTCCGCGGCGGGGTGCGCCTCGCCGCGGCCGGCCTGCAGGTGCAGCACCGCCGCCTGCGTGCGATGCTCCACGCCGAGCTTCGCCAGCAGGTTGGAGACGTAGTTCTTGACCGTCTTCTCTGCGAGGGAAAGCCGTATTCCGATCTCGCGGTTCGTCATGCCCTCCGCCACCAGGGCGAGCACTTGGCGCTCACGGGTGCTGAGAGCGCCGAGCCGTGGATCGGCCGCGCGGCGCCGGCTCATGGTGTCGGCGACCTGTCGTCTGAGAGGCACGCCCAGCCGGCTGCGGCCGGCCGCGGCGGAACGGATGCGCTCCAGCAGGCCGGAGGCCTGGATGTCTTTCAAGACGTAGTCGGAGGCGCCGGCCAAGACGGCGGCCTCCATCGCCTGATCGTCGTCGTAGGCGGTCAGGATGATGCAGTGCGTCGCCTCGCGTTCGGAGCGGATGTGTCGGCAGAGATCCACGCCGTTGCCGTCGGGCAGCCGCATGTCGAGCACTGCCACGTCGGGCTTCGTCGCACGGGCGCGGGCGACCGCCTCGGTGGCGCCGGCGGCCTCGGCGACGACCTCGACGTCGGGCGCGGTCTCCAGCAGCGTCACGATGCCGTGCCGCACGAGCTCGTGGTCGTCGACGACGAGAACCCGGATCATCGCCGCCGGGCCTTGCCTGGTCGGCCACGTTCCGGCTGGCTCTCGCTGCGGTCGCGGTGGGCGGTGGCGTCGCGGGGTGCCAGGTGGGGCACGCTCCAGTGCAGGCGCGTTCCGCCGGCGCCGGAGGCGATCTGCAGGCTCCCGCCGTGCCGCTTCGCGCGGGAACGGATGTTGTCGAGCCCGCCGTGGGGCTTCACCTTCACCCGCCCCACTCCGTCGTCGTCGATGTCGACGGTGACCCGGCCCTCCGGGCTCACCCGCACGGCGAGGGAGATGTGGGCGGCGGCCGCGTGTTTCACGATGTTCGTGAGCCCTTCGCGCACCACCGCGACGACGTCGTCTTCGAGAGCGCCCGTGACGGTGTGGTCGACGGGGCCGGCGAACTCGATGTTGGGGGTCCTCGGCAGCGCATCGGCGAGCGTGTCGACGACGTCGAGCACGGCGCTTCGCGTGGTTTTGCGTGCCGCGCCCGCATCCGTGTCGGAGAGGGCGAAGATCGCCGAGCGGATCTGCGCGATGGCGCCGTCGAGCGCCGTGACGGTGCCCGTCAGCCGCCGCGCGGTCTCGGCATCTGCGGTGGTCGCAAGGGCCTGCAGGTTCAAGCCCGCCGCGAAGATCTGCTGAATGACCTGGTCGTGCAGGTCGCGGGCGATCCGTTCCCGGTCGGCCATCAGGCGCACCCGCTCCTCGTCGGCGTGCGCCTTCGCCAGCTGCAGGGTGACGCCGACGCGTGCCGCGAAGTCTGCGGCGGAATCTAGATCCGCGCCGGTGAACGCGGGCCCACTCGAGGGGCGCACGACCGCGATCGTGCGGCCTTCGGATGCCGGGCCCGGCACGGGCAGGAGCAGCACCGGCCGGCTCCGGCCGCCGGGCTCGGCCGACGGCCACGACGCGGCCGTCGGCCGAGCGGGCGCCTCACCTTCTTCGGTCGTCACGGGTGCCGTCGCGGCCTTCGCCGCCGCGGGCCACGCCGTCACGAGCGCGTCTTGCGGCACGGGGGCGTCGTCGGCGGTGCCGGCCAAAACGTTCACGTCGCCGCGCGGGCCGATACAGGCGACCAGGTCGGCGTCGCACAAGCGCTGCAGGCACACGGCGACGGGGACCAGCGGGTCGGAGTCTGTGGAGAGGGCCGCGGCCGTCGCGTCGGCCGCCGCGCTCGCCCATTCCCGCTCGCGCTGCGCCCTGGCGAAGAGGCGGGCGTTCTCGATGGCCGAGCCCGCCGTCGCCGCGAGCGCGACGACGGAATCTTCGTCTTCTTGCGTGAACTCGCCGGTGACCCGGTTGATCAGGTAGAGATTGCCGTAGGGGCGGCCGCGCACGAGAATCGGCACGCCGAGAAAGCTGTCGACCGCCGGGTGGCCGGGAGGGGTGCCCACCGACCGTGGGTCGTCGGAGATGTGGCGCAGCCGGATGGGGGTGCTGCTGTTGGTCAGGGCGCCCACGACGCCGCGGTGCGCCGTCGGCAGCGGCCCGAGCCCCTCCACCTCGTGCTGCGTCAGCCCCACCTGAATGAACGTCTCCAGGGTGCCGTCGTGCGTGTAGACGCCCAGGGCGCCATAGCGGGACTCGACGAGGTCGACGGCCGCCTCGACGATGCGGTGCAGAACCGTCGCGAGATCCAGCGGCTGCGCGACGGCACGGCCCGCACGCAACAGCGCGCGCAGCCGATGCTCTGCGTCGTCGCGGCTCGTGGCCGAGAGGGCTCTTGCCGGAGTCTGCTGTTCCATGAGCCTCCCCCCTCCCGACTTTCTATCAGCCTTCGCTGCGGGATGGCTCCGGCCGTGCGGTCTCGTCGGCCCCGCCGGCCGCCGCTCGTGCCAACCAGACGGTGACGTCGCCAGGCTCGATCTCGACCCGGCACGCCTGGCCGACGCGCGGTGTCGGTCGTGCCGTGGTGCGCACCTGCAGCTCAGGCCCCGGAGTCAAC
>DASTNL010000031.1:0-4937 GCA_035720905.1 Microbacteriaceae bacterium | reverse complement strand
GACCTCGACGAGCACGTTCAGGCCGCCGAACTCTCCCGTCAGCTGCGGGCGAACGGCGTCGTCGATATCGATTCGTACCGCAAGCTGAACCGAAACCAGCTGCGAATCGGCACCTTCGCCTCCGTCGAGCCGAGCGATGTGCGCGCTCTCACCGCGTGCCTCGACTACGTCATCGAGAGGCTTTAGCGCTCGTCACGGCCCTCGTCGTCGCCTGGCCCGGCACCCTCCGGGTCGAGTTCGTCGATAAGGTCGTCGGTCCGCTCGTCAATCTCGATCTCGCCCGGGTCGTCTTCGTCAGGGTCGTCGTCACCGTCGTCCCCTTCGTCGTCGTCCTCACCGTCGTCGCCCGCCAACGCGTCGTCGGCGGCGAACGCGGAGGCTTCGACCTCGTCGTCCCCTGCCGAAGGCCCGGCCGAGCCCCCGCCGGCCTGGAGCGCCGCCTCTTGGCCGGCGCGATACTCGGCCAACCGCTCCGACCACGGCACCCAGTCGGGAGCGAGAAGAGAGCCGTCGGTGGGCAGGAGGCCCGCCTCGACGACCGTCGCCTGATCTTGCCCGAGCGGTTTCGCGAGCACGACCTCCCACCGCCAGTCGGGGTACGCCGGCTGGGTGCAGCCGAACCACACGGCGACCCCATCGCCCCGCGTCTCGGTGCCGCGGAAGGCGCCGATCGTCGTGACGTCGGTGATCTCTCGCAGGGCCGCCATGGCGACCTCTCTCTCGCGGGCGCCGACCGTGAAAGGCGCCACGGCAGCTTCGTCACGCATCGAGATCATCCGCCACACGACGCAACAGTGCGGCCACCTTGCGGCCGTGCGAACGTTCCGGATACTTGCCGCGGCGCAAGCTCGCGCCGATGCCGTCCAGAAGCTTCACGAGGTCTTCGACGACGACAGCCATGTCGTCGGCAGAACGACGGGAGCGGCGCACCATGCTGGGCGGGGCCTTCAACACGCGTACCGAGAGGGCCTGGGCGCCACGCTTGCCGTCGACGACGCCAAACTCGACCCGGCTGCCCGCGCGCACCACCGCCCCTGCCGGAATCGCCGAGGCGTGCAAGAAGACCTCGTGGCCGTCATCGGAGGTGATGAAGCCGAACCCCTTCTCCTCGTCGTAGAACTTGACCTTGCCGGTGGGCATGGAAACCTCTTTCATCCGAAACCGCGTCCGGGTCAATTATCCTTGATTGCGTGATGGCACAGGATCCGCGAACTGATTCTCCCCTGCAGCGGGTGCTCGCTTACGCGACGGTCATCTGCATCGTGCTCTCCCTCGCCGCCATCACGGCGATCATCGTCGCCTACTCGATGGGGATCGCGCAGAGCGACCAGTTGCGCCACGGCCTCTGGCCGGCGATCGTCGCCACACCGATGGTCGGCTTCCCGCTCGGCCTCATCCTCATGATGGTGCTGCTCTGGACCACGTCGCTGGCCCGCCGAGCGCGCTCGCGCGCGGAATCGTGAGGGCCTGACCATGGCGGCAAAGACGGAGAAGACGGAACGGAGACCGAAGGGAACGGTGAAGACGCGTCGGTGACCGGTGTCTTGAGCCTCACGGAACGGCTGCGGAGCCTCGGCGACGAGGAACTCACGACACTGATCAGGCGGCGAGGTGTGGAGCCCGGCGGCCCCGCAGATTTCTTCGAGTTGGCCGAGGTTCTCCTCGGCCGACGCAGTATCGAGCGCGCCCTCCGGCACGCCGACCGCAGGTGCCTGGCGGTTCTGGCGATCGCGGCGGGGCCGGGCACCCCCGTGACCAGGAAGCAGGTCGTCGACGCACTGCGCGTGAATGGCGCCGAGTGGGCCGATGACGGACCTGCGCTCGACACCGCCCTCGCCTGGGCGCTCGACGAAGCCCTTGCCGTGGCCGTGGGAGATGCGCTCTCGTGCCTTCCGCCCGTCGCCGAACAGCTGCATGACTGGCCGACCCACGGCCTGCCCGGTGTGGCGGAGCTCTGCGCCGCGCCCACGCCGGTCGAGACAGGCGCCCCGAGAGAAGGGGGCGACGGCGGTGAAGACCCCGACCGCCGTGACGCGGGCGTGGCGTTCGACGGTGTCGGGCTCGTCGCCGACCTCCTTCTCCGGCTTCAGCAGCAGTCACCGCCCGCACCCACCCATGCCGGCCGGCTCACCGCGTCGAGCCTGCGACGCACGGCCGACGAGATCGGCGCCCCCGCCCCCCTGGCTCGCACCCTCTTCCGGCTGGCCGCGCGCGCGCGCCTCGTCGCCGCAGAAGGGGCCGAGGCACGGGTGACGCACGCGGGCCACGAGTGGCTCCGCGAGGGCCCCGCGCTGCGCTGGTCACAGCTTGCCGGTCGATGGGTCAAGGGCCTCTCCGGCCGGGTACGCACGGTCCTCGGGGCGACGAGCGCCTGGGGCCCTCACGCGGCGGCACACGCCCGATGGCTCTACCCCGCGGCCGGAAGCGGCCTGGTGAAGAGGCTCGCCGCCGCCGAAGAGGAGGCCCACAGTCTCGCCCTCGCGGCGGACGGGCGCCGGAGCCCCACCGGCGGCCGACTTTTCCTGGCCGGCGCAGACGTCGCCGCGGCGGCTCTCGCGCCGCATTTCCCGTCGCCAGTCACCTCGGTCTATGTACAAGACGACCTGACCATCATCGCCCCGGGCCCGTTGCGCAACGATCTCGACGCCCGCCTGCGAGACTTCTGCGAGGCTGAGGGGGGCCGGCTGGCCTCCTCTTACCGAGTCACCGAACAGTCGGTCACGCGCGCGGCGGCCGAGGGCTTGCGCGCAGCCGAGATTCTCGACTTTCTCGCCGGAATCTCGACGACCGGCATACCGCAGCCGCTGGAATATCTCGTGACGGAGGCTGCAGAACGCTACGGCCGCATCCGCGTGACAGACATGGTCGAGGGCCGCGACCGGCCGGTCATCGCATCGCCGCGAGGCCCGGCGCGAACGCACGAGAGAAGGAACGACCCGGCGCTGGCCGCCGGCGCCGCGGCGACGCGGGGCCACGCCCGCAGCCGCGTGTCGAGCGAAGACGAGACCCTGCTGCGCGCGGTCGAGGTCGACAGCGCGTTGCGCGACCTCGCGCTGCGCCGCGACGGCGACATCCTTATAAGCAACCAGGAGCCGGTCGAGGTGCTGCGCCGCCTCGTCGCGGCCCGATACCCGGCCGCCGGAGAGCCCGGGCGCGGCATCGCCACGGCGGCCTGGCCCGACGACGACGGGCATGCGGCAGAAGGCTCCGAAGACAGCGCCGCCGCCCGGTTGGTGGCGCGGCTTCGGCAGGCGGAGACTCTGGCGGGGCCCGAGCTGCATCGAGCCTGGATAGGCCGGGCGCTGGAGGCCGCAGCGCACACTCGCAGCGAAGTGGGGCTGGAGGTGCAGATGCCCGGCGGCGCGGTACGGGGCATCCGTTTGAAGCTCACCGGGTTCAGCGCCACCAGGGTGCGCGGGCGCGACGTCGCCGCCGACGTGGAGCGCACGCTGCCGCTTTCGAGCATCACGGCGGTCCTGCCCTGACCTTCCGCGCCCGGCCGGCATTTGACGGGGGCCCGCGGCCTGTGAAAATCTGACCCTGCCGGAGGTGGTTGCTGTGGGTCTTCGAGGGACGGCGTTCTTCGTCGCGACGACGGCGGGTCTCTGGGCGCTTCGCCGCCTGAGCGCCGGCCCGGGCGGCACCGATGTCGCCACGGCGAGTGGAGAACCACGACAGGCTGTGGCGCACACGGTCGAACCCGCCGGCCGAGCGCGTTCCACCACCAGTGCGGGGCCTGCCGACGGCGAGATGCGGCCATGGCGAGAACTACGGGAACACGGCCTGCGGGTCGAACGGGGCTTGCGGCTCTTCGGCTCCGGCGTGAGCCGCATCATGGTGGAGTTCGAGCCGCCCGTGCAGATCAACAACGCGACGATGCACGTCTACGGCGGGTTCCGCATCGGCGCATACTCGTTCTTGCGTACCGGCACCATGCGGCACGTGACGTCGATCGGCCGCTACACGAGCATCGGCCCGGGCGTGATCCTCGGCGAGGGCGAGCATCCGATCGAATGGCTGTCGCTCTCCCCCACCGTGTTCGACCGGAATCGATGGTTCTTTCACCCGGAAAGCAAGCGGCTGGCCCCCACAATCGTGCGGCGCCGCACCCGGGAAAACGCGCCTTCCACGCCGACCGGCAAGGTGCGGATCGGCAACGACGTGTGGATCGGCGCGAACGCGATCATACGACGCGGCGTGACGATCGGCGACGGCGCCATCGTGGCGGCCGGCGCGTTCGTGAACCGCGACGTGCCGCCTTACACGATCGTCGGAGGGTTGCCCGCCCGCAAGATCAGAGACCGCTTCGATCCGGGGCTGGTGAAGCGCCTCCTCGCGTTCCGCTGGTGGGAGTTCGACGCCCGCGACCTGGCCGGCGTGCCCTTCGAGCGGCCCGGCGAGGCCCTGGATGAGATCGCCCGCCGCGAGCGGGCCGGTCGCGCCCGCCGCACGCCGCCGCACCACGACACCGTCATCCTCACCCAGGCCGGCTGGACCGACCTTCGGCACCGCCACGTCACACGGTAAGGGACGCGCCGCGAGCCGTCAGAAGCATCAGGCGAGCGCCGTGGTGCCCGCGGCTGTCACATGGATGCCGCGGCCACCGACCTCGATCAGACCCCTCTCGACCAGCTCGGCCAGGGCCTTCCATTCCCCCACGCTCGGCGGCCAACCGAGGGCGTAGCGCAACGTCGTCTCCGCGCCACTGCGGCACGCGGCGACGATCGCCGTCAGCACCCGGCGCCGTACCGTCGTGGGCGTCTCCTTCTTGCCGTCTTCCGGCATCTCCGGAACCATGCCCACACGCTAACCCGCCCCGCCTTGTCGTGCGCGAGGCATCGGCCAGGAAATCGCCGGGAACCGCGGGTGGGCCGCGCACACCACACGCCCGGGCGAAGGAACGACTCCCCCGGCCTGGTCGTGGCCGGCGGCCTGGT